>DATKZX010000019.1 GCA_035527755.1 Methanomassiliicoccales archaeon
CGTTCACGAGAGGAAGAACATCTACCCCAACTTGGATTTCTACGCTGCAGTGGCCATGGACGCCATGGGGGTGCCCAAGGAGTTCTTCACGCCATTTTTCACCTCGAGCAGAATAGCGGGCTGGGTCGCTCATACGATAGAGCAGTATGAGGACGCGGTCCTCCTCCGTCCATCGTCAAAATACGTGGGGGAGTTCGGAAGGACCTTCGTGCCGATCGAAGAGCGATGAGAGACCGCCAATATTCCTCTAAGAGGGGGTATCCCAGAGCAGGGATGTTCCCCTGTATCACGCAAAATTCATAACGCGTGTCCTCCCAGAACTCCCCCCCGACATCTACCAAACCGTCCGGACGACCTTCATCCTCAGGATGCTCTTTGTACTATTACGCTCACAAGAGGATGCATCTCTCCACACAACGAGTGCCGAAAGGGCGTCGATCGGCCGAATGATCCGCTAAGTGGGAGAAATAGACCGACGTTTACGGTTTCATTGAAAAAAGATCGGCGATATGGCGAACATCCGATGGCATATCGGCGAACGCTTCATAGAGAGTGTAGAATCACTTTTCGAAGACCATGCCGTTTATCAGGCGCTGGCTCTTGATCATCTTGCCGCATTTGGGGCAGTTGAGGTTGACCCGGGTCACTTCCGCGCCCTTCAACTGGTCCTTGAGCAGGTTATCATAGAACATCAGGTTGCCTGGTTCCCGGACCAGCTCCTCTTCCTTCCCTTCCCAATCGCAACTATAGCATTTCACCAAAGGTCTCACCGCCTAAGACATGCCCTCGTTCCAGGTTTGTCTTAGTGTTGGCATTCCCGGAATGGACATCTGGAGGAAGCTCAAATGATGTTACGAGTATGTACCGTTTGTCCCTCATCCCTAGATGGTCCACGGCCATTTCAGTTCACGACCATCGATTTAGCGGGAGGGCACCGAAGAACGAACCTCATATCTTTTCCGCAAGTTCGGCGAGGCGGTTTCCTTCCACTCGGTAGACGGTCCAATCGGACATCGGCCGCGCGCCCATTCTCTCGTAGAAGGCGATGGAGGAGGTGTTCCAATCCAGACACCACCAGTCCAACCTTTCGCATCCGCGCTCCATGGCTATCCCGGCCAGGCAGGCGAACATGGAACGACCAAGGCCCAGGCCGCGGCAGTTCTCATCGACGAAAAGGTCCTCCAGGTACAGGTTGGCCTTGCCCAGAAAAGTAGAGAAGTTGTGGAAGAACAAGGCGAAGGCCACCGGCCTTCCCTCCAGCTCTCCGATGATGACCTCCGCCTGTCGTTTTACGAAAAGGGAATCGCGGAGCACATCCTCGGAGGCCTCGACCTCGCTTGAAAGTCCTTCGTATTCGGCAAGTCTTCTAATGAATCGCAGTACGAGGGAGACGTCATCAGGTTGAGCGAAGCGGATGATGAACCCTTTTGTGGACGTTTCGAACGTTTCTTTTCCTCTTTTCACATGCTCACCGCCCTTCCCCCGTTCCCATGCGTTCATCATGGCGAGATGAACGAACTTGGAAATAACATATCGGTGGTTCGTCCAAGGTGCATGGGAATAGCATATGGGTGCAGTAATGAAGCGAAATGTAGAGTTAAGGTCGGCCAATATTAAGCAACATGTCCGGTGGCAAACTTCTGATTCAATGCCCCTCAATTTTATTTGCTTTTGCCCAGTAGGACATAACCTCAATATCCATACAGCCGTTCACCACACGATCTGAATAAAATGAAGGATGGAAAGGGTTTGCACCTTCATCGCACACGCTGGTCGATCGGTTCGCCGGCGCTGGGTCCGTTCACAGGTTCTCAACGGCCCATATGCCCCCCCAGTAACCATAGGGGTTACCATAGGTGTCGTTCGTAACCGTAATGAATGATATATCTGTACCAACACTCAGTCTAGTCGACATTTTCAAGCCAGCAAGGTATGACCACCATTCATATTGTTCAGCCGCGTCAACGGAGAACCAACCCGTGTATGGTGATATGGCGTTGGTGACCGTGGGGGACACCAGAACATACTGCCCTGCCGGTAGCGCCCCGAGATCATAGGTGAACAGGTGGTAAACAAAATTCGTGTTCGCCTTTTGGACCGTCTTATGCACGCTCACTGGTGTTATCAGGTCGTCAGATTCGGCATTCCTGAACACTGGCATAGGGTCTGTCATGTTCTGGTTACTTGTCGGCGGGAATACCAATATCCTCACCACAAACTTGCCCGTGCCGTTGAGCAGGACGTCCGCGAAGTGGTCTGCCCTAGGCAGGATCTCTGCGACGGATGGCATGCTATGGCCATATAAGGACTGCCAGTAATTTTGCGTGATCTCGTAGTTCGTTGCGGGTATGGGTCCCATATTAGGGAACTCCAATTGAGCCCTCGGTTCGGCATTAATGACCAGTCTCTCCACCTGGCTTATGAATAGATCGATCTGGTTCTGGATCATCGGTTTCCAATAGGTGTCTATATAGCTTTGGACGAGGACGGACTCATTTCTAGCATTATGCGCTTCTGCTATCATCGTGAGGCCTCTCACTTCATAGATAAGGAGCCTCTCGAAGTAAGCTTCGAAGCTCAGATAGATGGACATAACCTTGTCCCGGTATGTTCTACCGTAGAGCGAGTTCCCCGTCGGGTCCTGCTGATAGAGCTGATCGATCAAATTGTCGACCATTACCTCGAGCAGCCCTTTCTCATCACCGAGAACATGGCCTTTCACTATCTTGTCGAGAACGTCCAATGCGTTATATATGCCGCTTGTAGGGTTGGTCACCCCGGAGATCCATTCATTTATTGTTATTTGAGAGACCACCCCAGGGGTGGTCGCCGCACACGTGACGAGCGTGGTGTACGAGGAGTCTATCTTCGACAGCGCGTTGTAAGCTGACAATTGGCTCATCCTCAGCTGCAGCTCAGTGTTCACCGTGTTCAGTGCATTTTTCAGTTCTGCAATGCTCGCGCTGATTTGGTCCAAGGTGTTCGAGATTTCGACGAGCTTTTTGTCCATCTCAACAAGTTTATCGTAGGTCTGGTTCAGCTTATCGGACAATGCGTTCAATTGTTCAGCGGTGTAGTCTTCTTGTTCCTCTTCCCCGAGGCCGAGCACACCCATTACCCAGCCCATTATCGGTTCCATGAACGTACCCGTCACTTTGCTAGCGATCCCGCTAAGGGCTCCCTTCGCCAGGTTGGTGAAGATAAACTTGAATGCCTCGAAGGCGAGCCCGCCAGACAATGAAGGGCCTTTGAACGGATGGGTCTGTCCATCTCCGATCTGTGCGGTCAGTGTATCAATATAGGCGTTGAAACTGCCATTTTGGTCAGCTTCTTCCAAGAATTTTTGACAGCTAAATAATGATGTCGATGCGCTCGGACAGTTGATAATAGAGGTTATGTTCAGTTCTGATGGCATCTCCAAAAAGGCATGCACCGCTTCTCCAGCCTGAGTGATGGTCGAAGTTGGATTCTTGTCACCGTAGGAGGCTACTAATGTCGTTATTACGTTTATCGCGTAGGAACTCGTTTGCTCGTAGTCTTCCACACAGCGGACCAATGTTCCATTGAATGGGACGTCGTTCGTGGTTCCGCCGGTTGCGGTGATCTTAAACCCGCTGGGGACGTTTTTTAGCCATGGCCATGTAACCTTTTCTATGAAAACACCTTTGCTTGAGGTGGCATTTTTTGCTTCATAGACCTTGTCCCCATCATCATCGTAGACCGAGATCGTTGCTCCGACCAATGGTTCGTCAGCATAAGCGACACCGAGTAATGTACTATCCTTCGATGGTGTCATCAACCAGATCAGTGTCCCAGAGCTCACTATCAGCAAAAAAACAATTACGACTGCCAGCAACTTCACTTTAGCATTTTCCAAGCCCTCTCCCCCTTATCTGATTTGATAATATTTTCGCAAAAAGTACTAATAATTATGCATATATTCTATATTATATATAATAATAAAATAATTTATCAACTAGACTAATAGATGACCGAATCCTTCGTCATAGATCAGATTACCGTTTCAGGCCCAGTGGAACCTCTCTTTTCTATCGAATATCAAGGAAATGGTGAAATCCAATATCGCGTTCAAACGGACTCCCCTTCAATGAAAATAATTGATCACATGAAAATATGGTGAATGGGATCGCCCTTCGATCTCATGAACGCACATTGCTCAATAATGGAATGAGATAAATTAAAAGTGAAAAGGATGAGGAAGCTAGAGGGGTTGAAGGACGCCCCTCGCAACTTCGAGGTCCGCAAGGACGTGGTGATCATCCCGTTGAGGGGGGACACGTAGGCCCTCCTGGACGACATAGACATCTTGAAGGAGCTGATGAACGCTAGCTTGCAGCTGGTAGCGATAAGGAAGGCGAGGAAGTAGCTGGGGCCGGGAATAGCGGGTCCCGAGCACCTGGTGATCTACTATCACATGCGGAAGCTCTCGGGATACTCGGACAACGGCCTCGACCGGGTGATGGAGCGCGCGGTGGCGCGCTCAGGCATCGACAAGCCCGGGCGTCATCACCGAAACCGCAGGACATGGGGCAGGTGCACCATGGAAGCGGCCGGCAAGGACAATCAGAAGGCGCTGCTGATCGTTTCGGAGACCTACGGGCACGAGGCCTCAAGCAGACGAGGAAAGTACCTAAGCCTCGCGATAAACGAGCAAGAGGATGTGCAGGAAAAGCGCTCGGAATACATGCAGCGGATCCGGGAGAGGGTGAAGAAAGGATTGCCTCCGGAGAAGGACTTCTCCATGAGAATCTCCCGATAGTTAAGGTGCCACCTTTCCGCATTTCGGAGGGTGAGCCAGATGAGATGGATGGGCCCAAGGTGATTCGAACACCTGACCTCCCGGTTATCAGCCGGGCGCTCCAACCAGGCTAAGCTATGGGCCCAAGTAAAGTGGCGAATGCGGCATTCAATTTTAAACCTTTCCATTGTCCTGGTATGCCATGAGAAAATTTTAACCGAATTTTTAGGTATAAATTATTAAAATTATTATTTTTTGACCGATCCGCCGAGCAAAATTGGAAGAGAAGAAGACCAGTCTGCGGCCGGAGCCGCATCCTGGGGTATTAAAGAATTTGGATTCTGTAGTTCAGGGAGGCGTTTTATGTCCTGAAGACAACGGAGTACTCCATCTCCTCTGCGCCGAAGTAGTTCTGGCAGAACTCTGCGGTCTTCTTGGGGGGATATTCTCGGCAACTGAAGACATCGAGGAACGCGCGGTTGGTGTCTTCAGCGAAATGACCGGAGATCATGGAGGTTTCGATCAGTTGGGCCAGAGAGTATCCCTCAACCTTGGGGATGGGGCCGAACCGGACCACTATGGGGTCTCCGAACCTCTTCATTTTTATGTACTCACAAAGGTCGATGGCGAATTGGGAAATGACCTCTTTGCTACGGATTTTATCCGGATCACATTTTCTCAGGTCTATGGAGGTGAGCAATCCCCACTCGTCGTCCTTAACATATTTCTCCAACACTTCTTCGTCATTTAGAAGCTTACCTGCCCTGGGACTCATGCTGTACATTTCTGGTAACGCCCTCTAGGTGATACACACCTTAAATCCACCGCATGAACGCTTCTGATATTAAACCTTAACCCGTAGCTATATGTAGGAATGAAGGATTTTGACCCTGAAAAATGAAAATAAAGAATGAACCTTTATTTGATAACCCTGTATATTTATTAAAAAAAATTTGAACAGGTCCTTTTTCCACCGCTATCGTTCGAACGGACCGATAAAAAGACCCAAATCCTCGGCGACCTCCGAGAGCGGGATCCCTTCTTCGGGAAGATCTAGCATCTCGACGATGCTGTTTGTTAGGACCGCTCCCCGACTTTCCGAAAGATAACCCAATCCCACGGTCTCGCCGACCTCGACTATTTCAAGCCAAGGCAGTTCGTTGCGCATCATCTCCACACCGGTGCGGCAGGTCAGTGGGATCAAGTGGGTGGCCTTTTCCGCCATCATGCGAAAATCCGCCCTATCTAACCTTTTTCTGATGACGCTTTTGAAGCAGGAAACGGTCGATACCTCACCGCCCACTACTTCCAGGCCGTCCTCGGAAAGCATGGAGCAAAGAACCTTCGTGGCTTCCTTACCACCGAATCCGTTGCAGAGCCTGGCGCAGGTATTGCAGCTCCACACCAGTACGCGGGCGTCCCTCGGCAGGAATGCTATCAAGGAGTGATAGTCCAACCTTCGCAGGGTCATGATCATCGAATCGTCTCCGTGTTGAGCGAGGGGAACTGTGCTCCTCGAGAGGTCTCATACCCGGCGAAGGGAAACAACAAGGTGGCCGAACTGGTCTCTGGGTCATAGGACCCTATTCCCAGGGTGGTGTTGGTGGGCACTATCACTGCGTCAGGCCACGTCTCCTTGGCGCTGATCAGTCCGGAACTGCAGGCCATCAGGACGATGGTCTTTGTAGGATTGCGTCCACGCAACTGCTCTTGAATACAGACCTTGGTCACCAGCTCCTTGCCTACCACAGTGACACCGTTATTGTTCAAATGAAATGCCAGATGGTCCATGGCCAATCGTCCCCCGGTGCCGCAGTAACGGGTGCAGGTATTACAGCTTAGGATAGTGACCTCCCTGGCAGTAGATAGCTGTTCCAACGTATGCTCCAGTGGTTTCCCCTCAGTGATGCTGACCATGGGATATCGTCTTGAACGATCAACGTTCGAGAGTTGGGACGGTCAACAATGCCGCAAGAATAAGAAATTTTGGGAGGCCGAGAACACGAACCGCGGCGTGAAGGTTATCTAATACCATCATGATTCCATGGTGATGAGCTCGACCAACGGTCTCAGGAACAAGGGGAAGACCCGCACGGACATGGATGACCGGCGCACGGCCGTGGAAGAATTCACAGGCGCCCGCCTGGAACATTCCAAGAACTGCTCCTTTGATCCGATCGTCGCTGAGAAGAACGTCGAGAACATGATCGGGTGTACCCAGGTCCCTCTGGGCTTCGTTGGACCGTTAGCGGTCCGCGGTGACTATGCCCAAGGGGAGTTCCTGGTGCCTCTGGCCACCACCGAAGGGGCATTGGTGGCGTCGGTCAACCGCGGAGCTTCCATCATCACCGCCTGCGGAGGCGCTGAGGCATTGATAATCAAGGATGAGATGACCCGGGCACCGGTGTTCCGTACCAAAGGCGTTCGCCATGCCAAAGAGGCGACGGACTGGGTCAACGAGCATTTCCAGGAGATCAAGGCAGCTGCCGAATCGACCACCAGCCACGGAAAGCTGGTGAAGGTGCGGGCCTTCGCCTCTGGACGTTCTTTGTTCCTCCGATTCTCCTATGACACCGGTGATGCCATGGGCATGAACATGTCCACCATCGCCACTGAATCCGCGTGCAGGCTCATAGAAGAAAAGGTCGGCATCAAGCTGATATCCGTTTCCGGCAATATGTGCGTTGACAAGAAGCCGGCCGCCATGAACTTTATAGATGGTCGGGGAAAGTCAGTGCTAGTGGACGTGAGGATACCGGAGGAGATGGTCAGGACGAAATTGCACACCTCCCCGGATGCCATGGTGGAGACCTGTTACCGTAAGAACTTGATCGGGAGCGGTTTGTCACTATCTTACGGATCGAACGCCCACGCCGCAAACATGCTGGCCGCACTTTACATCGCTACTGGGCAAGATGCCGCACAGGTGGTCGAGGGCAGCATGGCCAGCACTACCTGTGAGCTGTGCGAGGAGGGGGTTTACATCTCAGTGAGGCTTCCCTGCCTCGAGGTAGGTACCGTGGGCGGAGGGACCCGCCTTCCGTGCCAGAGCGAGGCACTCAGCATGATGGGTTGCTTGGGCGCCGGAAAGGCAAAGAAGTTCGCCGAGATCGCCGCCGTCCTGGTCTTGGCCGGGGAACTGTCCACTCTTGCAGCACAATCTGCCGGAGAACTAGGCAAGGCCCACAAGGCGCTGGGACGCTGATCGACATCAAGATAGGGCTGCCAAGGCTGGGGCTTAAAAACCCTCATATACCTCCAACCTTATGGTCCGGATGTCATGCCAGTTATCAATTTCAACCTCGAGGACCTGAGGTCCCTCATAGGTACTACACTGGAAGACCGAGAGGTCCTGGAACGCATACCTATGATCGGGGCCGACTTCCACGACTTCGACCCGGTGACCAAGGAAGCGTCCATCGAGTTCTTTCCCAACCGTCCAGACCTATATTCGGTCGAGGGAATGGCTCGAGCTCTGCGGGCATTCTTTGACATTGAGCTGGGATTGCGCACCTACGACATGGCATCATCGGACATCGTACTGAAGGTCGAACCTTCCGTGAAGAACGTCCGCCCGTTCGTTGTCGGAGCCATCATCCGTGACGTGACATTGGACGATAAGATCATTCGCTCCCTTATGGAACTGCAGGAGAAATTGCATCTGACAGTTGGTCGCAAGAGGGCCAAGGTGGCGATAGGGGTCCACGACATGGACAAGGTCACACCGCCCTTCGTCTACCGGGCAGTCGCTCCTGATTCCATCAGCTTCGTACCATTGGCCAAGGAAGAGGCCATGACCCTGGCCGAGGTACTGGAGAAACATGAGAAGGGAAGGGACTACAAGCATCTGCTGGAAGGAAAGGAGCTATACCCCGTCATCCTGGACAAGAACAATGAGGTCCTCTCCTTTCCCCCGATAATCAATGGGAGGTTGACCACCGTGACCACTGAAACGAAGAACCTCTTCATCGATGTGACCGGCACGGATCAGAACACCATCAGTGGTGTGCTGAACATTGTCTGCACCTCCATCGCCGAGAGGAACGGGGTCATCCAGACCATCAACCTCCGTGGGGAGGAGAAAGGCATAACGCCTAACCTACGTCCAAAGCAATGGCTCGTGGACGTGGACCGAACGAACGCCTTGCTGGGATTGGACCTGGAACCACTGTCCATGTGCCAATGTCTGACCCGCATGGGCTATTCCGCTGAACCGAAGGGGCGCAAGGTGAAGGTGTCCTCATCCCCCGTGCGCATGGACCTTATACATGTCGCCGACGTCGTCGAGGACGTGGCCATCGGCTACGGGTACGAGAACTTCGGTAACTCAAGGCCGGTCTTCAGTACCATCGGCGGCGAACGTAAGATGGAACGCGTGGCCGATCTCGTACGTCAGATGATGGTCGGGTTCGGTTACTGGGAGGTGACCACGTTGACCCTGTCGTCCATCGAAGAGCAGTTCGCCAAGACGCACTTCCCGGAGGTCGAGGTGGTCGAGGTGCTAAACCCGGTCAGTGAGGACCATAACTGTTTGAGGGTGCAATTGATACCCTCTCTCTTGACAGTGCTTCGCCGGAGCAAGCACCGCGACCTTCCCCAGCGCATATTCGAGGTAGGGGACGTGGTCATCTCCACCAAGAGGCGCAAGCACTTGGCCATCATGGCTATACATTCCAAGGCCGGTTTCACCGAGATGAAGTCCCTGGCCGAGGGCGTATTGAAGGAACTGGGAGTTCAGTGCTCGCTTCATCCCGGCGACATGGGCATGTTCATACCTGGCAGGTGTGCGGTCGTCATGGTCAACGGACGGAACGTGGGGCATTTCGGTGAACTGCATCCCCAGGTCATCGTCGACTATGAAATGGGATATCCTATCATCGCCTTCGAGCTTGACCTGCAGGACCTTATGTCCGGACGCGGAGAGAAAATCATTTAAAAAAAGCCGAGGTAGCTAAGCCTGGATCACGGCGCCGGCCTTGAAAGCCGGTGGTACCTAGTACCCCGGGAGTTCGAATCTCCCCCTCGGCGCTCCTATTATTTTACTATCGATGACCCGAAAAGGTCTATTATTCATCACCGTCTAGTTAATCTCGGTGATCGCAGATGCCCACGATAGTTCATTTCGATGTACCTGCCGAGGACATCAAAAGAGCTTCAAGGTTCTATTCTGAGCTCTTTGGATGGGAGATAGAGCCCATGCCTGGGCCGATGGAATATTATGGCATTGCCACCAAGGACCTGGAAGGAAAACCTTCGGTCGGCGGGGGGATGGGGAAGAGGCAGGAAGGGGGTGGTGGGATCGTCAATTATTTCGGGGTCGATTCGATAGATAACTACGTGAAGAAGTTGGAGGGGTTAGGGGGAAAGTTGCTCATGCCCCGGACCGAGATCCCCGGGTTCGGGTTCTTGGCGGTGTGTTTAGACACAGAAGGAAATAAGTTCGGTCTCTGGCAAAACTAATGGTGCTGTCCGTATCATCCCGCTTTTCGGCGGGTATGTTAAATTCAAGGCAAATTATTTAACATCCCATAATCTATATTCACATGCTATAAAGGCGGGGATGGATCTCGATGTACAATAATCGGTACAGAGGGAGCTTTTATGCTCATAACCAGGTCACTGGTCTGCATTGTCAGCGTGAGGGCCCCTGTCCGATACGGGATCATGCAGGTATCGCATACTCATCCAAACGTGAACGGGGGCATTCGTACTACGAACGCGCCTCGGAGGTGGGCCGGTCATGAAGGAATGCCCGCAGATGGGTCCGGACGGGAAATGTCAGGGCCTGTATTTTGGTTTCACCTGTATTGAGGACAAATGCCGAATGCAGAACCGCGAATCGCAATGCAAGTATTGCATAGGCGGGGACTATTGCCTCAAATACAACCGTTTCGGATGCGTCGGACTGGAAAATTGCGGTTCCAAGGACGAGTACATGGCGTCCCTCAGACACCCGCAGGAGAAGGCGGATATCTATCAATAGATATCTTTTCGGATGCGCGGCACCATTGATAACCAGCACCGTCCGCTCGGTCAGCATCTTGAACTTTTTTCCCTAGCTGATCATGGCATCAAACTCCAGCTTCCCAAGGCAAAAACAACGACTGAAATAAGAATGGTCAAGGGCAACGTAGCTAACGCATAGTGGGTGATCGTTTCCGACCAATCCTCGGTTACGATGTTGGTAAAAAGATTCTAATCACGACCGATTTATGAAGAAAGTATTTTCCGATTGACGAAGGGCTATTACCCTTCCATAGAACCCAAATGAATCATCATAAAAGATGACCGTTCATACGGCTTAACATTAAATTGGACACAAATAAATATAAATAAACCAACATCCTTAAAATTATGTGCATCTTACGAGAAAGGAACTTGTCCTATCCCGTATGAACGGCGAAGTGGACGATCGCGTCCCGGTACTACCACCATTTCAATCATTTTTTGCGAACAGGATTGCCGGAATTAATACTCAGGATGCCCGTAAATGCCCAGGGAAGGTGGCCAGGGCTCAGATAGACATCGCTTATCGATGCGATTTCGACGGGATAGACATGGGGGTCGATGGGTTGGCGCCCATCGAGGCCTGCGGATCGAGGGTTAGCTTTCCTGAATTTGGGTTGCCCTATACGACCGAACCGGCCATCTCAACTTTGAATGAATTGGATGAGCTACTGATACCAGATCCCGATGAGGACCACCGATTCCAAGCATCCCTGCTGGCAGCGGAGAAGATCGTCGAGGAGATCGGGAACGAGTACTTTACCCAGGCCTCTCTATGTGGTCCCATCACGTTCATGGGGGAGTTGAGGGGTCTTGACACCTTCATATCGGACCTCGATGTCCATCCTGACCTTGCCGAGGACATGATCGAATATTCCACCGCCGTTTTCAATCGGTACATCGAGGAATATTTCAGATTGGACGTTGACGCCCTGGTAATATCGGAACCGACCTGTGCGGGCGATTATCTGTCCGCAGGGCAATTCAGGAGGTTCGCCCTACCAGCCATCGATCGTTGCATCACATTATGTAAGAGGTCGAAGAAGAAGGTGATCCTTCACCTATGCGGAAGTTCAAAGGACATCCTGAAGTACATATCAGATACGGACATCGATGCCGTTTGCCTTGATGCCGACATCGCCGATATACCGGAGAACATGAAGAGAAAGACCATAATCGGGAACATATCAGGCTCTCAATTTTCCTCGGGCGATCATCATGATGTCCTTAAAGCGTCTATTAAATGCATTGATTCCATGTTAGGCGAGAGGTTCATCTTGGGTTCGGGCTGCATAATCCCACTGACATCCCGCATATCAAATCTGAGAATGCTGAAGTACGCGAGCGAGTACCACATGCTGAACCAACGATGACAGGTCGCACTTGTTAAGCGAGGACCACGAATTACTTTGATCTCTGATCATCCTTGCGGCAGGAAGGTCGAATGTCTTTATCAACGAGGTAATAAAGATAGTGTCGGGTCGCCGCCAATATGAAATCGGACCGTGATCTGAAGATATCCTCATCAACCCACCCGTCGATGCCCGTCACGAGACCTTTCGGGAGCCTCACATTGACAGCGACCCCTTCTCCGGTCCTCGTCATATCCGATATCAAGTCCTCTCCCTTATTGTGGAGATCCGAAACGATGGATATTCTTTCGTCCTCTTTACGTTCGCCCCTGCCCATGGTAACCAACTCAACGCAATCGTTGATAAATATTTAATTATAATTTGATCAATGGATACTATTACAGACCCTTAATAATATGATCCACTTATAATATTCATTTCATTAATATAATATCAATGTTTGGAGGGAAGCGAAAAGCCCATGTGTTTCGCTCCCCCCGATGTTGATGTTTCGAATCACCGTTCCATTATCATTGATAGACAGGGGTGTACTCTTCAGCAGCCGTCCTCAACATGGTGATGTTATCCCATGGTGTGTCCCTCGGGAACCCGCAAGCTGGTGCCAACACGAACCCGCCCCCATGAGCAGCTTTCTCGGTGCATGACCTGACCGATTCCCTCACCGTCTCCTTTGTTCCGTTCAACAGCGCGGTAATGGTGGGAACCGCACCTGCTACGACGACCCGGTCCCCGATCGTTCTTTTATAATGTGCCAGATCGATCTTGGAATCCACGCTGAATATGTCGACGCCCATCTCTGGGGTCAGCTTGCATACGTTCTGCGTATCCCCACAAACATGATACAGAATTGGCGTTTTATAAGCGCTCTTCAAATGAACGAAGTTGCGCATTGTCGGACCCATGGCAAAGTCGCGAAAGAGCTGTTCCGAGATCAGGTCCTCGGAGGCGACAGGATCACCTATGAGGGGGAGTTCTATTCCCGCCTCGACATACCGAGACAATATTCCTTCACATAGTTTTTCAACATTGGAGATTACTTTCTTTGCCATTTCTGGTTCCGTAATAATGTTCAACATGAGCGGCTCTGCTCCCATTAAGAACGCAGACATGGACATCACTCCCGGGACCAGCCCGGTCATGATAACGTTGTCGCCTACAAGCTCTCGGGATGGACCAACCTTATCGAACGTGCCCTTGTTCATCCACGGTGTCTGCTTCGGATCCATGGGGTCGAAGAATTCTTTAGAGTCAACATCTTCCGGTGTGGCGTAAAATAAACTTGTGGGGCTGGCGGTATTATTATCTGGTTCACTCGTTGTTTGGCCCAGGTCTTTCAGTATGCCCATGTTCTCCGTTGCGCTGACGATGATGTCGAACTTTGTGAATTTTTGTAATTCGGCCGTCGCCTTTGCCGCCACTTCTGGACTCCATCGTAAATCCTTCACCTGGAGACCGATATATCTTGCCATCAGCAATGCCTCGTCCATCTCCAGTATGCAGGCTCTGTCCACTGGTTCGTGGGCCAAGGTGGCCTCGAACCGCTCCCTTGATGTCATCTTGTTCATTTCATTCCTCCATAATTTTGTCAATCTCTTAATCGTAGATTAATGGAATGTAAAGATATATGTGTACATTAACTTTACAATAACAACGATTCTGTAAATTTATCTTCATGGACACTGACGAATCGTTCCTTAATGCTTCGTCGCAACTGTTAGGAAGCTTGAACGTGTTGAAAAGGTGACACGAAGAAAGGCGAGAAGAATTGTCCCCGTCTCGACGAGGGCGACAGGTGCAAGAGGTTTTACTACGATTTCAAGAGCTCGGGGACAATTACTAGATGACCGATCGAAATGCGGCGTGTCAACATTGCGCCAGCGGGGACCATTGCGTTTAGTACGATCATTTCAGCGGCGCGGGCTCTGAGAACTGCGGGACCGAGGGAGAGCATATGTCGTTCATCAGGAAAACCAAGGAAATGGCAGATATCTACCAATAGAGATCTTTTCGGATGCGCGGCACCATTGCCGCCAGCACCGCCTGCTCGGTGAGAGCCTTTCGATCAAGGACGCCGTTCGTCAGTATCCCGATGGCGCCTACGCCCGTCCCCTGGTCGCCTTCTTCGAACAGATCGGCGCAGGCGCTTCCTACGGAGGCCCCTTGGCGCACCTTCGCTTCTATCATAGGCGGATACCGGAATCCCATGCCATGTCCAATGGTCGCCCTTCCCATTGCGTCCACTATGACGCAGTACTGCACGTCATAGAGCCCGTCCTCCCTTTCCCAGACCCCAGCCTCCACCCCCACCCCAAGATCGTTCTGAGCTAGGCTTGACATCGCTCTCGCCATGGCCCCTTGCTCCGCTTCGCGGCCCCAGGGCTGTTCCCCCACCTCGCTAGGAACGTCCACGGTGCTCATCTCCAGTTTGGGATGGAACCTTTGAATCACCTCTCTAACCGCCGACAGTTTGACAGGGTTCAACGATCCCACTCCGACCTTTAGTGGTCTGAACAGCTTCCCTTCGGCATCGATCTCACCATCAAGTATGCGGCTGGAACTGATTGGTCTATAATCGTCCGCCAGTACGTATGGGACCACCACGATACGAACGGGGGGTAACCCGTTCCGTAATCGCAGGTCGTTTATCCGCGGACCTTGCATATGAGTCTCTTCAGAAACCACCAGCACCTCTAGTCCAGGGTCAGTTCCAGCTGTTCCCTCCTTCACGTCCAAGGGAACGATATGGAAACAAGCGCCCTTCCCCCCCAGGTGGTCCGATAGGACGGCCTCCCTTTGCAAATATGGTAGAACCGTGATCTTGTTCTCGCGGCAGTAAGTATCGCTCATCAATCCGACGGTCAGCTCCCCGCCTAATGCTATCGCCGTGTCCAACAATCGCCGGTGACCCCGGTGCAAGACGTTGAACGTCCCGCCCGTTCCGACCATCATCATAACACCGACAGTAGGAGCGCCCCCATCAAAATGAGAACGCTCACCACGTACAGGATGAGCAGCTGGCGCTTCTTTCCCTTTAGCGCGCTCTGGCTGCCCCTCTCGCAATCTTCGGAGCAGTAACGTCCTTCGCCCACGAACGCTTTTCCGCATGAGCGGCAATGCTTATGTTGGGCGATCTTTTGGTTCATGTCCCTCTCACCATTAAGAACGAATATAAACTTTAGCTCAAATAAAGCGGCGGTCCAGCTCGTTGTTCACTATGGTGATGCAGTGATCGGCGTGATAGGACACCGGACCGAGCTTCAGTACCTTCGGTTGGTACTGCAGGAGCAGCGATTCCTCGTCCGGGGTCAGGTCCATGTGGTCACTTAGAACGAAGGTCACGTTCTCAGGGATCTCCGCCAAACGTATGTCCTGTCCATCCTCCTTGAGGTACACCAGCTCCGTTTCCTGCTCCATCAGTCCCAAAACGTCCTGGAAGGAACGGGAGCTGACGTAAATTCCGGGGGTGCTACGTTCCTCAGAAATGGTGTCCTTCATCAAAGCGTTCCTGATGAGCGCTCCGGTGCTCCTCTCGTCCGGGTTCAGGTAACGCAGTTCGCTTCCCACCAGCCGTATTGTGCGGGTGGGGGTGGGCGGTCCCTGTAGAATGAGTATGACCTCCACGTCCTTGCGCAGGTCGTGGCTCAGGAAGAATGCGGAATTGACACAGCGCAATAGAACGTCCAGACGTCCGGCCCCTCCGGCAAGGTCATCCAACTTGAAGTCCGCGGCGGTCGATGCCTTATGCCCGATGACGATGAAGCGCCTCATTGCAAACCCTCGAACCCACCGCCCTGCATCTGCTTCATAAGCTGTTTTCGCAGCTTGCGGTTGCCCATGAAACCTTTCACAGCTTTCTTTGATGAATTGTACTGATGTAGTAGCTCACGTACGTTCTTGGGGTCCATACCTGAGCCACGGGCGATGCGCATGACCCGGGATGACTTGATCAGCTTGGGGTTCTCCATCTCCTCCTCGGTCATGGAGTCCATTATCGTGCGGTATCGCCTCAGGCGTTCCTGGGTCTCCTCGATGTCGATCTTCTCGTCCAGTCCGGCTCCCATGCCGGGCAGCATGGCCATAAGCTTCTTCAAGGGCCCCATGCTGGTGAGCATCTCCATCTGATCATACATCTCCCTAAGGGAGAACTTGCCCGACATGATCCTCTTGGTGGTCTCCATCGCCTGCTCCTCACTAATGGAGTCCTTCGCGGTCTCCATTAACGATTGCAGGTCCCCCATGCCTAGCATTCGTGAGATGAATCGTGATGGTATGAACGGGTCGAGGTCCTCCAAGTGCTCACCGACGCCGATGAAGACGATGGGCGCTTTTGTGCGCGAGACCGCGCTCAAGGCACCGCCACCCTTGGCCGTACCGTCCATCTTGGTCATTATGACCGATGTGACGCCCACGGCGTCATGGAAGGCCTGAGCCTGAGGTCCGGCCTGCTGTCCAACGCTTGCGTCCAAGACCAAGATGCGCTCGTTGGGCTTGGCAACGTTCGCCACGTCCTTTATCTCCTCGATGAGGTCCCCTTCCAAGGCGTGCCTGCCCGAAGTATCGATGATAATAACGTCCATTGCTTGGAACTCTTTCATCCCGGTGTCGACGATCTTGACCGCTGAACTCTCGGTGGGAACACCGTAGACCGGCACTCCGACCTTGTCACCGATCTGCTTCAGCTGATCATAGGCCGCCGGTCGGTGTACGTCTGCGGCGATGAGCCCGACCTTCAGACCTTTCTTATGGAAGTAACGGCCCAGCTTGCCTGCGCTGGTGGTCTTCCCCTGGCCGTAGAGGCCGACCATCATGATGACCTGTTTTCCCAAAGGCAAGGTCCGCTGTTCGCCCAGTATATTGACCAGTTCCTCGTAGATGATGCGGACGACGTGCTCCCTCGAGCTCTTTCCAGCAGGAGGTTTCTCAGTGAGAGCTCTGCGCTCCACCTCCTTGGTGATCTCCAGGACCATCTTTACGTTGACATCGGCCTGAAGGAGAGCCCTCTGAATGTCCTTGGACACCTCCTTGACCAGCTTTTCATCGACGTTGCTGGAGTTTACGACCTTCTTGAGGACGTCCCTCAATGACTGGCCCAATCCTTCCAATACCATTTTACGACCTATATTGACAATCAGATGAACTTAAATAACCTTTGCCCTGGGCAATTTTCAAGAACTGTAAGAAAAAGGGGTTTGGGAAGGACCAGTCCTGTCAGAAGGGATGGGATGCACTCTGAAAACCAGCCCAGACCTTCCCGATTACTACTATCTTTTCGACGATATATATAGTTTACCATTTTTCTGGCTATGCAGAAAATAGGTAAAAAATAATGGTAGCCAGTAAAAATAAAAGTTTTGATGTTAAGGGGTTTAAGATCAGAGGTAGCCGCTCTTCTGTAGGACCATAAGGTCCTCGGTGCTGAGCTTTTCTCCGCGTTTGAACTTGTCGAAGATGTCCTCAGCTTCCTTCATTGCTACGCTCTCGTCCTTTTTCTTGCGAGCCTTGCGAGCTTTCTGTCTCAGGCCGGTGATGATCTTGTCGTAATCATGCACCTGACGTATGTGGTCGATGTGCCTGCGGTGCTCTTCATCGGCCTTGCCCTTGGTCTCGATGAACTTCTCCTGGGATTCGTCCGCATCCTTACGCAGCTTGTCCGCCTCTTCGTATATCTTTATCATGGCGTCATGCTCGTTCTGGGCGCTTTCTGCCAGTTGACTTACCAACCCGTGCTGCTCTTCTGCCTTATCCTTGGCATCGCGCAGTTCCTTGATGGCGCTCTTGACCTCGTCGTTGGCCTCCAGGGACTTCTCTCTCTCGTGGATTTGGTTCTGCAGAGACTTCATCTGCTCTACAAGTTCCTTTTCCTTGTCCCTGGTCAGGGGCTTGGTCATATGGGTGAACTCCAAGCTCTTCAGGTCCTTCTTTAGCTTGGACACAGGCGGTCCATCGCGTGGAAGGTTGTCCTTCTTAAGAGACATGACGGTCTTGTTAAGCTCGCTGACCTGCTCGTTGAACTTATCGCGGGCGTCCTTTGCCGCGCGGACTTGCTCGTTCATCTTATCGCGGGTCTCACGATGCTTGGCCGCGCTGTCTACCAGCTCACGGACCTTGCCGTTCAGTTCATCCCTTTTCTGTACCCATTCTTTGGTTTTTTCATTCAATTCGTCTCTAAGACGGCGGTGCCTCTCCGCCTCGTTATTGTTGAATTGACGCTTCTGTTCGAGGTCATCCAAAAGTTCTGTCATTAACGTTCACACTCAGTACTTGAATTAAATAAGACGCAAGCCTGGACTCGACATACTGAATTTTGTTTATAACTTTTTCTATAAAGCGTTTATTTAATTCAGTACACTGGTATCGCAGTTAGCGGTCGATATCCCGGTCCTCTTCCTCTCCCAGGTCCACGTCCTGCCATTCTTGAACTGGTTCTTCATCCTTCATAGAGAAGCGAACCCTAAGTTTCCCATTATCATATTGCAATGAAGCGCTCTTGACCATGGATACATAAAAGGATACTCGGCGTCCCTGCTGAGAGAGCCTTCTCTCTGTACACACGATCAATCCAGCCAGCTCTAGATCTCTGATACGCCGGTAACAGGCAGCTATCGGTATCCCGAACTGTTCAGAGATCTGTTGAGCACTGCGGGAGCCTCGGACCGTAGCCACTAAGATCTTTACCGCATACTCATCAGTCAATAATTTGGACCTGCCAAGAAGGTCGTTCTTTCCCATCCGGGAATAGGTAATGTCCTATGGTGATAAAAATGCTGTGGCCTAGTCGCTTACCGCTGTCTGGTCATCACTGGTATATGTTTTTTAGATATCTGGTCCTTCCATTCTATCTCCACTTCGAAGTGACCATTGCGGAACGTCAGCTGTACCATCTCTACCTGGCACAGGTAATACTTTATTCGCCTTCCTTTCGAAGTATCTTCGATTCGCAGGCACTTGACCAGTCCGGCGCTCTCCAGCACGGCCATCCTCCGGTAGGCCATGGCGATAGGTATCCCGGTCAAAGCACTGATCTCCTGCACGCACCTAGCTTCTGAAAAGGTGCAGCTCAGTATCCGACCTGCGTATTCGTCAGCAACCAGGTCCGAGATGGGACGGGGACCACTTTCCATATCTGTCGTTATATCGGGCGCGCATATAATCTCCGCCACCTGGATATCATGGATGATAACCTCACAGCATAGGGACCCATCTTGTTACCCCGTCTTCCACCTCTAAGCAATGATAGACGGTGCTCGGTTTGATCCCATGGAGGACCACCGAACCGTTGACGTTCTCCAAGCGTATGTGTAAGCGGGCTTGATGGCTTAGAGATTCGATGTTCTCCGAACCATCAGTTCCTTCTATTAGCACAAAGTGTCCACCACGCCGCATGGCATCGATATGCTGCAGCAGCTTCGGCACCACATTTGTACCGTACACCGATTCCAAGGCGTCCAGGCCGATGATCGAGGCGCACGGTTCCTTCGCACCCTTCATCAGGAATTTCAACGAATCCCATCGAAGGTCATTTGCCAAGTTCTCCCCTTCCACCTTCTTTACGAAGGAATTCGTTTCGTCCACTATGTCACTGGCATCCAATATATGAAGCCCGTTCAGGGCGGAAGGTCCTCCCGCCTGAGCTATTATTGAAGGTATCTCTCGGTGGTCCAGGGTCCTCTGGGGGTACCAGATGACGCACCGACCGTGATTTAGCTGCTCCGAGACCAAGGCCAGTTCCATGCGTTCTAGGAGGTCCATGGGAACTCCCGCTCCTACTTCGAGCAGGGTCAACGAGCCTAGAGGGGCGCCCCCGAAAAGACGGTCCAGCTCGGACCATCCGAAAGAACTGCGCCCTTTGGCCAATCCTCCCTTGTCCGAACGGTCGAGCTTTATGGTGGACAGGTCCAGGTTGCGGTCCATGACCCTTACCCTCCCACCATCCAATGTGAAAAGGTATCTCCAATTTCGGATGACCGAGCCACGCAATTTCTCGATATCTATCGTTCGCACCCGGTGATCTCCAAGCACTATGTTGCGCAGGTTGATCACACCATCACCCAGATAGTCAAGGTGGCTCCGTTCCACTGTCTCCATGACGAAGATGATGTTGGTACCGGCCTTCTCCACCAGGTCCTTCTGTAAAGCGTTGACAATGCGGTTCGACGGGATACCATAATTCTCGGCCAAAGCCTCCACTGAATCCAGCACCACCAAGGTCATCTTGGGTAAATTGCTCTCTACAATATCGTAGGCCATTTCCAATTCGGGTAATAGCGAACCGAGCTCGACCACGATGGACCCGTCCAGGTGCATGGAGGACGAGTCCTCGTCCTCTAGGCCCAGTTCACCGGCCTCGATCTGCCCCTCCAATCGATTGAGCTCTCGACGGTCTACTTCCACTTCGTTCTCCACATCCTCTGTGGGCTTTACCTTTCGTTCACCCTCTTTTATCCAGGAGCGCCGCATGAATGCCATGCCAGCTCTTAGCAGCTGATTATTGCGTACCCTTTCTTTCAACCAAGGGAATTGATTGTACAGAGCGACATCCGATACTCGGGTGGATAGATAATACTCCGGCTGCTGGTCTGAAAGAACCTCGATCAACTGTAGAGCCAAAGTGGTCTTGCCAGTACCTGCCTCGCCCTTGATCAAAAGCGAGTGTCCGCCCGGCGAAAGAAGGAAATCTATTATTTCACAAGGTATTGTTCCGAGGCTCTTCTTGTTCACGTCACACCTGGCGAATAATTCCATCGAGGGATATTAATGCTATTCGCCTGGTTATCAAAGAGCACAAACATCCACGATGATAGTAAGCTTATATGCGAGGAATATCATTGCAGAATCCTATTCAATAATTGGTGCTGCAAATGTTGATCTGTCCTTTAGATTTCCGATATGGCCGTAAGGAGATGAAGACGATATTCTCCGAGGACCAAAGGATCGACCTTCAGCTCAAGGTCGAAGCGGCTTTGGCCAGAGCGCACGCCAAGGTGGGGAACGTTCCCCGTTCCGCTGCCAGGGAGATCACATCTCGGGCCTCAATATCCATCGTCACCCGGGAGAGGGTGTACGAGATCGAGAACGAGACCAAGCACGATGTCATGGCCGTTGTCAAGGCGTTATCCGAGAAGTGTGGCGAGGCTGGAAATTACGTTCATCTGGGGGCGACATCCAATGATATCATCGATACTACGACCGCCCTGCAGCTGAAAGCAGGTTTGGACATAATCGAGGAGAACCTTCGGTCACTTCTCTCGACCCTTATCAAGGTAGCAGAGGAGCACCGCGACACCATGTGCATGGGACGAACTCACGGTCAGAACGCCATTCCTACCACCTATGGGTTCAAGGTGGCCGGTTACGCCTCCGAGGTCATGAGGCATATCGAGCGTCTTCGAGAATGTCGCAAGAGGGTATGCGTTGGCAAACTTTCTGGAGCGATAGGTACCGCGGCCGCATTGGGTCCGAAGGCTCGTGATGTGCAAGCGATCATGATGAAGGACCTCGGGCTGGGGTATGAGGAAGCGGCCACCCAGGTGGTCTGCCGGGACCGTTACACGGAAATGGTCTGCTTGATGGCTAACATAAGCACTTCGTGCGAAAGATATGCGACGGAGGTGCGTAACCTGCAGCGCTCGGAGATCGCCGAGGTCGCCGAATCCTTCGACTCCAAGAAACAGGTGGGAAGTTCCACCATGGCTCACAAACGCAACCCCATAACATCGGAGAACGTCTGCGGGCTCAGCCGCATAGTGCGCGGTTTCGTCACCCCCACGTTCGAGAACATGGTGCTATGGCACGAGAGGGACCTTAGCAATTCCTCCGCTGAGAGGTTCATCATCCCTCATGTCATGATCCTCACGGACGACGTATTGGCGAAGATGGAGACGGTTTTCTGCGGGCTCACAATAAACAAGGATAACATGCTGAGGAACATCAACGCCGCCAAGGGCTTGATAATGGCCGAACCGGTGATGATGGCGTTGACGTCCAAAGGCATCGGCCGGCAGGACGCCCATGAGATCGTACGCTCCCGAAGCATGATCGCCGAGGACAAGGGCTGGGACCTTCAGAAGGCATTACTGCAGGACCCGCTGGTCAAGAAGCACTTCACCAAGGTGGAGCTGGCAGCGATCATGGACCCGGTCAACTACCTGGGGTTCGCGCCTCAGATGACCGATGATGTGATGACCAAGGCCAAGAAGTTACTAGGTTGATACCACTAGCTCGCCATCGGCCGAACGGACGATCGAAAGTTAGCGGTTCCACCAGTGATGGCATCAGCATTTGATGTGCATGATGGCCACGAACTTGGATCTCTCATCATTTACCAGTTGAATGGCGTCCGTGGTGATCCGGGCGACGTATCCATATTCTCGCAGAATCACCTTGGCGTTGGGGGTCAGGGGGAGCATGCCCTTGAAACCGGACCCTATTATGACCTTTTCAGGTCTTTCTTCCGAAAGGAAATGAAGTTCACGTTCTGAGAGGGGGACGTGAAAGTAATCACCCTTGAAATCCATTGAAGCGGTCTCGTCCCTTTCGCTCACCGTTCCATCCGTATGAATTATGATGTCTGTTTCATATCGTACATTATTGACAGTGATCCAGCGGTAATAGCCATCCACCTTGATTCCGCCGTTTGTTTTTTCCATCATCATCATCAGTTCCTTGTCTTAACACCATTGAGATAATGCTCCATATAATTTTCTAAACGCTCACGAGTTCAGAACCGATGGTCAGGGTTTCGGCACTCACCTTGTGGTTTGATGATCTCGATGGTCGGTGACAGGTCGATACGTGGTCTTGCAGACCGGACCATTTCGAATTCATCGAAGCTAGCCATTGTTCGATTTGTTGTCGATCGATGCAGGGTGATATGCATGTCAAAGTAGGGCGGTCCTCTCAATGCATCGAACCTTTTTGATGGTCTAGGCCAGTATAATGCACGTTCGTGACCTACAAAACATTATAAACATGGTTTCGATTCCTGAGTCTCACAGGGGCACTTAGATCAGCGGATGCGTCTATCCGACGCCGTTAAAGATCGCTGCCTTCGCAAGGCAGAGGCCGGGGGTTCAAATCCCCCAGTGTCCATTTTTTCATCTGGCTAACCTCGCATTTGTTCCATTTTTTCAGAAAAAAGTCACCTGGTATACTCTGGTATCAGAGTGGTATTATTTCCGGTATATCATTCGGTATTAAGGGCGGTTAATCACGGTTTAAAGAAAATGGGTCGAGCATTATGAGGATCGACCCATCTAATAATCGATTTTACTTCGCGCCCTTGATCATATTCCAAGTCTGTTTAAAGTCGAAAACAGGGAGGGTCTTGATCGTTTGGAATGACATCATCGCCTGACTCTCTGGTGTCATCATCAATCCCATCAGTGCGTCCATGCTCGGTGTATCGAACAACATATAGACCATGTGTGTTGGGTGGTCATTCCAAAATCCGATCATCTTCACACCAAATTTACTGCAATTTGTCTCCGCTGTCTCGAACCATTTAAGCGTTACCGCTCTGTATTTTTCCACATATGTAGGACAAGATTCAGGGTTGTGTTTCGCTACCTGCATCACTAACATTTGATTACCTCCTTTCCCCCATCCCAATAAAAAAAGGGGTGTTGTCTTCCCTTTATACATATGCGTGATCGGAAACGTCAAGTGTCGAAGAAAGAAAACAGGAGAAAGAGGTTTGAGTTTGGTTTCTTTTCCTCAAAGATAAGATTCTCCTATAAAGGGGGGCAAAATCATGCATGTCCAGTCATTTTTGAGTTCACGAATCCCCCCGTGTCCACCATATTTTTTCTACGATATGGTCAGCTCATATCATATTTCATAATCGCCTTGATCGCTTCGATGGTGATAAAACGGCTCTCGCTCCCCTTCTTTTCCAATCTGGTGATGAGGCGGTTGCTGAACCGACCTTCCTGCAACCATTTGCCCTTTTCGTTCCGTTTCGATGCGATGAATCGAATCGCCTCGTCCATCCGATCGTCCCGGATGTTCGCCTGAAGTAGAACGTTAATGATCTCCAACAGGTCCGTCCCCCACATATGAGGGTATCCAAATTGAAACCAATCCTTCCTGGCAGTCGATTCCAGGCCGTTTCCATCACCCCATAGGCATCGTTCGAGGATGAACTCGCAACCCTTGTGAAGCGATGAAGCGATCTCGTTGGACCTCTCCTCTGACGATACTAATGCTAAGGCCTTGACCGCTTTCACCGCCCCGGAACGGCAATCGCGAGGGCGCCAGCATCTATCATATCGATATGGCCATTCCTTGCCCGGTGGGGCTTGTGCTTCGAATCGCTGATATCTCGATATCCAGGATATACCCTTCTTGACCCGTTCGTCATTCATATATCCAAGCCTGCTCAAGGCGTATACCATGTTGGCCGTGAGGCAGGGCAGGATCCCATTCGATGTCCCTCCCTTTTCCAGATCCCCTCGGCAGGAGAATGCTCCGCTATCCCGGTGCTGGGACGCCTGAAGTATATATTCGCAGGCCTTCCGCACTCTCTCATCTCCAGGGTCCGCCCTCAGCTCTGCCAATAGGATCAGGTTCCACACGGTCCCTTTGTATTTTTCCTGATAGAAACGGTCAATACCTCCCCAATGGCCTTCCGGCATCTGTTTCTCCAGAATTCTTGGGACGGGGCCAGTGGACATTATCGTTTCCCCGGCCTCGATGACCTCCCCGTCCGTATCTGCCTTACCGAGCAGCTCGGTCATGGTGAGGTAACGGGCCGATGGATTTTCAGCGTCCATGAGCCAAGCAATTATTTCTTCATCAAGCGAACGACCCATTTCCAAACCCGATCAGAGATGGTCGAAAGGGATATTTTGTTCTATACTAAAAATAATAAAAAGGAAAATGTTTGGTAAGGAGTTCTATCTTAGCCGTTGATCCAGTAATCCACTGTCGCACTGTTGGCGTCGATCCACGTCTGTGCGGCTACGACTTCGTCAGTACCGCTCTGAATGTCGGCCATTATGGATTGGATATCATCCTGGGTCCAGCTGAACCTTTCAAGAATGGCGTATGCTTCCGGGTTATCCGTTTGGAATCCCTCACGGGCCAAGGAGTGTACGAATTCTTCACCGCCGAAGACACCTAAGGGGTCAGTCAGATACTTGAGATCCCATTCCGCGAAGGCCCAGTGGGGCGACCAAAGTGTCACAACGATGTATTCGCTATCCTCATAAGCGGCGCTCAGTTCTGCCAACATACCAGCGCTGCTGCTGGCTAATAGATCGTATCCCTCTAGTTCATACTCATCTATGGCATCCTGGGTGTTGGTCATCATTCCCGCGCCGGGGTCGATACCGACTATCCGGGAATCGAATTCGGTGGTAAAGTTAGCTAGATCGTATAAGCTGTTCACATCGGTCAGATAGGTAGGGACTAACAGTCCTATCCTGCAACCGTCTAGGTTGACACCGACATCCACTATGTCATCACCATAGGCGTCCCAATAGTTAGCCTGGGTTGCAGGTAACCATGCCGACACGCTGATGTCTAGTTCTCCGCTAGCCAAGGATTGATACATGATCCCAGCGTCAGTGTTGATCATTTCCACATCATACCCTGCTTCTTCCAGGACCAAGGTCATGACATTGGTGGAGGCTATCTCTCCGTCCCAAAGAACGTATCCGAACTTGATACTCTGTTTCTCTTCATCTGCGGGGGTCATTGCCAATACTGCGACAGCGGCAATGATCAATATCGCCACTATGGCGATAACCCCGATTAGCATTTTCTTCTGCTTTGCTTCCATATATTATTCACCTACCTATTTCTCTGGACCAGCCTTGTGGTTCCAGGTCCTATGAAACGAGAAATCATCATCGTTTTGACCCCATCCCCTGTGTGATACGGTCCAATATTATGGCGATGATCACCACCGCCAATCCAGCCTCGAATCCCAGAGCGACGTCCACCCTTTGGATGGCTATCAGGACGTTCCTTCCCAGACCAGCCGCCCCGATCATCGAGGCGATGACCACCATTGACAGCGAGAGCATTATGCACTGGTTAATTCCGGCCATTATGGTCGGTTTGGCCATGGGCAGCTCCACCTTGAACAATTTTTGTGTCCAGGTCGTTCCGAACGAATCAGCCACTTCGCGCAGTTCCTTGGCCACTTCCCTGATGCCCAGATCGGTGAAGCGGACCACTGGCGGTATGGCGAAGATGACCGTGGCAATAATGCCTGGCACGTTTCCAAGTCGGAAAAGGATGACCACCGGTATCAGATATACGAAGGAGGGCATGGTCTGCATGAAATCCAGGATGACCCGCATGAACGAATTGAGACGATCGTTCTTCGCCGCAATTATTCCAAGGGGTATTCCAAATAAAAACGATATCAAAGCTGACACAATGACCAAGGTCAGGGTCAGCATGGACAGGTCCCAAAGGCCCATGTTCCATATGATCAGTAAGGCCAGACCGATCGAGATGCTGAGCAGTATCTTCCTTGTCAATAACAGCGCGATGATCCCGATGACCAATATCATGGCCAGGTCCGGCAATGCGGTCATCACGGCCAAGGTTAAGTCCACCATGCCGCTCAACGAATCGTGCACCAGGTCCAACACCGGGTCAAAGTTATCCTTGACGACATCGACAAGACCCTCGGCCCATTGTCCCCATGGTATTTGATCCACCATCAATTAACACCCCCGGTGGCGTTCAAAGCGGATATGACCATACCCGGGACTATGAGCCCTTTCAACTTCCGTTCCTCGTTCAAGACCGGGATCGGATAATTAGTGACTATCAGGATGGGTATCAAAAATTCGACCGCGGTATCAGGGAGCACGGTCTGTATGTCAATATTGGCAACCTCCATGATCTTCGTCTTCCCCTCTTTGATACCCCTGAGGGCATCATCAGCATCCAACAATCCTTGGAATACATTGGATCGGTCTACCACCGGTATCGTGGAGAGGCTGGCATCTTTCATAAGCACCAGCGCCGTCCTTAGTCCTTGGCCGACGGTCACTGTGAGCAGCGCCTTCTTCATGATGTTCTGACAGGTTAGGACCTTGCCCCGGTCAACCCCCTCTATGAATCGCAGCACATAATCGTCCGCTGGGTTGGTCAGGATCTCCTCCGCTGTGCCGATCTGTACGATTTGGCCGTTGTTCATCAAAGCGATGCGATCTCCCAGCCTGAGCGCCTCATCAAGGTCGTGGGTCACAAATATGATGGTCTTGTGCATGCGCCCCTGTATTTCCAGCAGTTCGTCCTGCATGTCCCTTCTGATCAGAGGGTCCAAAGCGCTGAAGGCCTCGTCCATGAGTATTATGTCAGTGTCCGTGGCCAAAGCTCGTGCCAATCCCACTCTCTGTTTCATGCCCCCACTGAGTTCTGCCGGTTTCATGCTCTCGTAGCCTTTCAGGCCTACAAGTTCGATCACACGCATACCAGCTTCATATCTTTCGTCCTTAGGGATGCCTTGCACCTCTAGGCCGAACACTACGTTGTCCAGGACCGTCTTGTTGGGAAGCAGGGCAAAGTTCTGGAAAACCATGCTTATCTTGATCTTACGGAAATAGCGAAGCTCGTCGGAGGTCATCTTTAGGACATCCGCACCATCAATGAGGATCTGGCCGCTGGTAGGTTCGATAAGACGGTTGATGCATCGTTCCAGGGTCGATTTTCCGCTTCCGGACAGACCCATAAGGACGAAAAGCTCTCCTTTCTTAACAGAGAAATCGATGTCATATAGACCCACGGTCGCTCCTGTTTCGCTCAGTATATCCTCTTTGCCCATCCCCTGTTTTAACAAAGACAATATTTTCTCGGGATGATGGGCATTGAAAATTTTTGAAAGCCCTTTGACCACTATCTTATCTTCTCCCGATCCTTCATCCATCCCTGTTGTTTGTAAAACGGCGACTTTACTGCCCAGGTTCAAGCCGATCAAGAACTCTCCTATCGAGTTGCTCAATGGAGATATGAGGTCGTTCAAGGACCGATCGAGATGATTCTCGGTTTCAGTTATTCTTCGTTTTATCTTCTTTATTCTCTTAGAGGACGTCAGTTTTGATTCACCAGGGCGCCTTACAATTTCAACATCACCACTATTCAAAGTAACACCAATTTATTAGTAATAATACTATCAAATTCTTATTTTTCAAGTCAATTCTATGAAATAACTTATCATTTAAATACCTTCTGTATAAAAATATTATACTGTATTAAATAATAATAATATTTAATAATATTACAATGTGGACAATCAAAAAATTAATAAAATTAATAACGAAACAAATTAATCATATAAAAAAAATAATTTATAAATATAATTATATTTCATTTGTACATTAAAATATAAAATCTATTGCTTGCAAAACTCAAATAATAATATTTTATCCTCGTTTTCAATTGACGATCAGAGGTCAGGGTCAGATCAGATGCCGAATGAAAGCTATCCCCACAGATCACTTATTCGCAGTATTTCTACGAAATAAGTTCCTGGTGCTCACTTAAAAGATCGATCGTTCGATAGAAGATCGGTCAGTGAATTTGCACTTTAACTGTAAATATAAGCGGACCCCCGATCTAACAAATTGACAGGGCCGGGGTGAACATAAGATCGATCGGTAGGGGAACCTTAGTGCAGGCACATCCCTTTCATCCATCAAATAAGGTTTTGAAAAATTAAGTAGATGGATGGGTCGGGCTTCGGACCAATCGGTAGAGATGGCTGGATCGATCCCCTGATCACCCCATTCAAGATCTTGGAAAAATGGTTATAATTTTCCTCCTTCTTCGGTGGCCACTACCCTTTCCTCCTGGCTCATTTCGGCCAGCTCTTTTACCTTCTTCAGTTCCAACTTCAATCCCTTGGCTACGCGTTTGCCGTAATCGGCGTCCGCCTTGTAGAATATGGCTGTCTGCCTGTATTGTATGCGCTTCTTCGCACCGCCAAGATGACCGACGATGTTGCTCACCAGACGTTTTCTCTCGTCCTCGGTCATGACCTTGGAGTACAGATCCCCAGGTTGGACGAAATCGGAGTTGGGGTGATCGTAAGGTCGCCGCGCCGCCTCTCCCTCGAGTTCGAAGGGCGGTTCCGCAAAGGCCATGTTGGGCTGTGGTCCCTTGAAACTATTGGGATAATAGTTCGGACCGCCGCCTCCATTATCGTCCGTGCGCATCGGTCCATCCCTCTGATAATTTTCCACCACCGCGGCTTTTGCAGAGTTCACCGGAATTAGATGGTAGTTCGCCCCAAGCCGGTGACGGTGTGTGTCATGATACGAGAACAGCCTTCCCTGCAGCAGCTTGTCTGGGGAGGCGTCTATCCCCGGTACGAAATTAGCAGGGGAGAAGGCCGACTGCTCCACCTCTGCGAAATAGTTCACAGGGTTCTTGTTCAAAACCATCCGGCCGATGGTAATTGGCGGGACATCGCCGTGAGGCCACACCTTCGTAATGTCAAATGGGTCGAATCGGTATTTCTCCGCTTGTTCCGGGGTCATGACCTGCAGTTCAACCTTCCAAGAGGGGAACTCCCCTCGTTCGATGGCATCGTGCAGGTCTCTGGTAGCGTGGTCCGGGTCCTTTCCCTTGACCATTTCTGCCTCTTCGGCCGTCAGGTTCTTGATGCCCTGCTCGGTCTTGAAATGTAACTTGATCCAGAAATATTTCCCTCTCTCGTTGTACCATTTGTATGTATGGCTGGTGTAACCGTTCATATTGCGGAAGGTGGCCGGTATGCCGCGGTCCGAGAACAAGATGGTCACTTGATGTACGGACTCCGGCGTTAGGGACAGAAAGTCCCAGAACATGTCCGGGTCCTTCAGGTTGTTCGCAGGATTCCTCTTCTGGGTGTGGATGAAGTCCGGGAATTTGAGCGGGTCGCGGATGAAGAAGACAGGGGTGTTGTTCCCCACCATGTCATAATTGCCATCCTCGGTGTAGAACTTAACCGCGAACCCTCTTGGATCTCTCTCAGCGTCGGCGGAACCTTTTTCCCCACCGACGGTCGAGAATCGCACGAACACTTCGGTCCTTTTTCCTACCTTGCTTAGGAAATTGGCCTTGGTGTACTTCGTCACGTCGGCCGTCACTTCAAAAAATCCGTGAGCGCCGGCGCCCTTGGCGTGTACGACCCTCTCTGGTATGCGTTCCCGGTCAAAATGCGCTAGCTTCTCGATCAGATGTATGTCCTGAACCAGGGCAGGCCCGTTCTTACCTGCCGTCAGGGTGTTCTGGTCGTCCCCTACGGTTTTTCCGAAATTATCGGTCAACGGCCGTTCCTTGGCGTTCACCTTGTTCATAGAAATAAAGGAAACTTAAAACTTGATAAAACTTCCTTGTCAATCCACCCTCGTCTCGAGTTAAATGGATGGTCATATTAGAGCCTCTTTTTTTCTGGTCTTTTAGTTATTAGTAGGTATTTATTATAAATACTAGTAATCACTTTTCTTTTCTGTTGCAGGGGTCAGCTGATCTTTGCAGCAACAATAGGTAGATTAGTAATGTACGGAAGACAGAGGTCGGGCGGATACAACCGCCCCAGAAACGATGGGCCACGCGAGATGCATGATGTAGTTTGCTCCGATTGCGGAGCGAAGACTCAAGTCCCTTTTAAACCAACCGAGGGCAGACCTGTATACTGCAGGGACTGCTTCCAGAAGCACAAGCCGAAGGACAGGTTCTAAACCTAAAAAGAAATTTGCAAACCTCTTCCTTTTTACTTAATTATCGATTCTCAATGACTGTTCGATCTTATTGACCGTTCGATGTTGGGTTTTACAGCATCCCGCAGACAAAGCCATTTGGTTCGTGATCGCATCCTGTGGCCTTGATCGATCCCAAAACTACCAAGATCGCTTTAGCTTATGTTGAAGCCGGCACATCGATCATTCATTGCCGTTCTCGATCAGTTCCAAGCACTTTTGATATGCGTCATCGCTGACCTTGGTGGAGACCAGGTCCGTCTCCAAATCCAGCTCTTGGAATTCGAACTCCTTGCTGAACTTCCGCACATTATCGTGAAAGTTCTCCCTGTCACCAAGGCCGGTATCAATTCGCAGCACTTTGCAGTATCCAGCCATCTCAAAGAGCATCTTCAGCATGTCCAGATTACCCATCTCAGTGCCCCTGGTAAAATCCATCTTATCGATCAGATCGGGCCAGTTCTCGGCCCAGGCTGGTGTCATGTAGAAGACGCCCGCATAGCGCTTCAGCAAACGTAGGTAGCCTTCCGTACCGCCCAGTGGGACGGCGATGCAATCATCTACGGTCTTCCCTTCATTGTCTGTCAGGATGACCACGGGTGTGTCGACCCCTTCAAAGAGCAGGTTCATGTCCTTGAAGGCGTTGCCGCAGAGGCCGTAGAACAGAAGGACGACCGAACATTTTCCGTCCAATCTCTTTACTGCCCGTGCCACTTCCGCCCCCAGTTCCTTCGGCTCCTCATGAAGTCCCATGGACTTCATCCATACGAGGACCGATCGCCCCTTGCTTGCCGGCAGGTCATCGACATCCGTCTCCTTGATCCGCTGGACCCCAGATCTGACCGGGCAAAGTTTCCGCAACAGATTACGGGAATGGTCGTCCTCCACCACGAAGATATCCTCAAGTCCCGCGTCCTTCGAAAGGAGATAGACGATCTCATCCTCCAGTACCGGGCATCCTACTATGGCGAGCCTTCCCTCATTAGACATGTTCAGACCCCCTTTGAAGGCAAGCTCTCGATAACCTTGACCACGCCACAGCTCTCGCTTTTCAACGAATTTTCCAGAGCATTTACCCGCGTGCGAATGTCGTAAAGATACTGGTTCTGCAGCCTGAGCTCTTCCAGAATCTGTGTTAATAGAACTGCAGCATCATCGATCATCACCCCGTGAAGGGCACCTGGTCTCATAATAACTTTGCCGTTCCTCTGCCGAATGATTCTTATGCCCTTGACCGACATAGCATTAGCGGTGGTCAAGTGGACATCATATTCATGGGGACAAACGGCTGGTATGATACGGACACGGGGAACACCCTGAGCATATTGATACGTAGCAAAGATTTCAACGTGGTCCTTGACGCCGGGGGCGGGCTGCATAAGCTGGACCGTTACGCGGACCTTTCCAAACCCACGGTCATCATGCTCTCGCATCATCATCTGGACCACCTGATCGGACTGCACCAACTGGTCCGATTCCGTTTCAAGAACAAGGTTACCATGGTGGGCCTCATCGGCACCTACGATGCGCTTCACGAACTTTTACGAGAGCCATACACCGTCCCGATGGGGCTGCTGCCTTACAACATCGAGACGTTGGAAGTAAAGGAAGGGATGCATGACCGTCCATTCACCTTTCATTCCCGCCTTCTTTTCCACTCAACACCCTGCCTAGGCTACCGTTTGGAACTGGACGGGAGGTCCATCGCCTTCTGTACCGATACGGGTCCCTGTAAGAACACCATCGAGCTCGCCAGGAACGTCGATCTGCTGATCACGGAGAGCGCCTTCCGTACCGGAGAGAGCAGCGACCTCTGGCCACATCTCACACCGGAGGACGCCCTCCACATAAAGGAGGAGTCCGGAGCAAAGCGGTTGGTGCTCACTCACTTCGATGCCTTCAAATATCCCACCCTCGCGGACCGCGAGGACATCGAACTACGCTATCCGGGAAAATTGACGGTGTCAAAGGATGACATGATGATCACTCTATGAGGGAAAACCATAAAGTCAAAGGGACGATAGCCTTGGCATGCTCCTCAAGGCGGAAGGGGTGGGCAAGGCATTCGGTCCTAAGGAGGTCCTCAAGGAGGTCGATATCCAGATCGAGCTCGGAGATCGCATAGGCCTCGTAGGTCGCAACGGCGCCGGCAAGACCACCCTCATCAAGCTTCTAATGGGGCAGCTAAAGCCCGATGTAGGTACCCTTTCATTAAGGACCAACAAGATATGCCAGCTCTCCCAATTCGTGGAAGTCGATCATTCCGCTACCATAGATTCAACGGTGGCGGTGCTGAGGGAGGAGGAGTCTCCCCTGCGCAAGCGGGCGGAGGAGATAGACGCTATCATGGCATCGGGCGGGGATTCCGATACGGATTGGAATTCCATCTCTCATGAATATGCCGTAATACAAGAGGAGCTGGCGAGGCTTTCACCGCAGAGGACCAAGGGCAAGGCCATGGACATTCTGGAAGGCTTCGGGCTCGAGGAAAAGTCCAAGGGGATGATGGGCGAACTAAGCGGGGGAGAACGCACCAAGGTCATGCTCTCGCGGACACTGGCTCTGGCAGAGCAGTCCGACCTGATATTCCTGGACGAACCCACTAGCCATCTGGACATCGAGACCGTGGAATGGTTGGAGGACCAGCTTCTAAAGCTGAAAGGTGCGGTCATCATCATATCTCACGACCGATACTTCCTGGACAATGTCGCCACTCGCATCATAGAACTGGAGAACGGTAAGCTGACCCATTACTCCGGCAATTATTCACTGTTCATGGAGAAGAAGGCCCTGGACCGGGAGCGCCTCATGCAGGCACACGATAAGGCGGTCAGGGAGAAGGGGCGCCAGGAACGCATCGCCGAGGAGCTTCATAACAAGTACAAGTACAAATCGATACACAAGACCAGGGAGAAGATGGCCGATCGCATCGAGGTGCCTGAACCGCCCCCTCAGGAAGCGGACCTCCAGGTGCGCATCTACGCCCTGGGAAAATCCGGTAAGAACGTAATCATCGCCAAGGACCTGGAGGTGGCCAGAGGGAACAGGAAGGTCCTGGACAAGCTGAACCTGGAGCTGGAAAAGGGGAACAAGCTGGGAATATTCGGTCCCAACGGGTCCGGGAAGACCACGCTGATGAAGGCACTGCAGTCCAAGCTGCCTTACCTGGGCGAGCTGTACGTGTCGCCGGGTGTCAAGGTGGGATACTACGCCCAGGAACATGAACTGCTGGACCCGGAATTTACCGCCGAACAGCAGATGAAGAAGACCTTGGGACAGCAGGCCATCGAGGCCCGGGCAATATTGGCCCGGTTGAACCTGATCGGCAAGGACGTGGAACGGCCGATCAGCACTCTGTCCGGGGGGGAGAGGGCGCGATTGGCATTGGCGATCCTACTGGCCCAGCACAAGAACCTGCTCATTCTGGACGAACCTTCCAACTATTTGGACATTCCAAGCAAGGAGGCGGTGGAGCAGGCGCTCCGCGAGTACACGGGCTCAATGATCCTCGTTACCCACGACCGTTACATGCTGGATGCGGTGTGCAATAAGGTGGGGGAACTGCGGGACGGCAAGTTGTACGTGTTCAACGGCACCTATTCAGAGATGAAGGGAAGGGAGAAGTTCGCCCAAGGTGTGGAGGTGGCCGATATTTACAAGGCCGTTTCCAACTTCAAGGAATGGACCTCAGGAGTCAGTTATAAGGCTGGAGATAAAGTGCTCATAGCCAAAACGGAACTGGAGAACTTCCGATGGGCATTGGACGCGGGTAAGTTAAAGAAGGCGAGCGGCACGGAGCTGAAGAAGGTGCGCAAGGCCGCCCCCACTTCCGAGGATGATTGAAATATTTCCTGTTGAATGTTCATCGTATGAACCAAAGGCCTAGTCAGTTCCCCGCCTCAGAGAAGCACCGGCTGGTCGACGAAAGCCGCGTTAAAAGACAGCCGGTAGGGATCATCATAGAGCGCATGAAGCTATCCCCGAACGAGATCGTGGCAGACCTGGGCGCAGGCGTAGGCTACCTCTCCATTCCCTTGGCCAACGCCGGGGTCAAGGTCATCGCCCTCGACGTACAGGAGGAGATGCTCGACGCCCTTCGAGAAAGGGATGGCGGTTCGGACAGGATCACATCGGTCAAGGCCGAACTGCCGACGATACCCTTGCCAGACTCGTCCCTGGACCGCGTGGTCATGCTGAACGTCTTTCACGAGGTGAACGATAAGGGAAAGCTTGCTTCGGAAATAAGACGGGTGCTTAGGTCTGACGGGCGTCTTACCATCGTTGACTGGCAAGCTAGGCCCACGGAGCATGGACCTCCGTTCCATGAACGCATTCCTATGAACGAGGCCCCTCGATATTTCCCTGGGTTCAAGGTGAAGAGCGGCTACGACGATGAGAACTACTATCATCTGGAGCTAAGCAAAGAATGAACACCAGGGATAGCTGGGACCGGTTGTACGCCGGAGACGATCGCCCATGGAAGGGTGAACCGGAGGCTTTCCTGCCCACCGAAGGGTCGGTGCTGGAATTGGGCGTAGGGAATGGCAAAGGATTGAGCGCGTTCTCGCTGGACGCCGTTCCTATAGGTCTTGACTTCTCCCGGCAGGCTCTGATCTCCTGCCGCCGCTGGCACTCGTTGCCTTTAATACAGGGGAACGTCACCGCTCTGCCTTTCAAGGACGGTTCGTTCCCTTTCGTTTCCGCATCCCACGTGCTCGGACACCTTATTCAAGAAGAAAGACGCAAGGCCGCCCAGGAGATGGTCCGTGTTATGACCCAAGGGGGGAGCATATACATCAACGTCTTCGGCGAGGGGGACATGCGCTGCGGGAAGGGCACCGAGATAGAGGAGCGCACCTACGAAAGAGGGAACGGCATCGTCTGTCATTATTTCCTTCCGGGGGAAATAGGATCGCTATTTCCTGGACTGAAAGTAATTAGGAATTGGGAAAGGTGCGTTCACAAACGATATCACGGCCAGGAAGAGGTCAGACAGGAAAGGCGCTACCTCCTTCGTCTAGAGTGACGTCGTTCGTTTTATCTACTATTCGAGGCCTGAAGGTCATTGATGCATCTTTTCGGAATGCCAGCATTGATCGAGCATCAGGAACTGAGGCCGAATCTTGAGCTGTGCCGGGAACTGGGATTGGATTTTCTGGAACTCAATATGAACATGCCATACTCCTTCCCTGAGAACCTCGATGCCCGGGTGATGAGAGAGGCGGCGGACGGCGGATTGCGGTTCAGCATGCATCTGCATGACGAGCTGGACCTAGGTTCCCTGCACCTATCTGTCAGGCAGGGCCATCTCGCCCGATGTGAGGAGACATTGCTGTGGGCGGCGAAGAACGATGTATGGCTTCTGAACATGCACCTGAATCCTGGGGTGTACTTCACCCTGCCTGACCGCAAGGTATGGGTCTACGATAGGTATCTGGAGGAGTACAAGGTCGCTCTGAAAGATTCCATGACGCGCCTATCCTCGATGGCCAGCGATCTGGGGATCAAGATATGCCTGGAGAACACCGGTCATTTCTCGCTGCCGTACATGCGCGAGGCGGTCGAATCGGTTCTGCCCCTTCCCTCGGTTGGCCTATGCTGGGACATCGGGCACGATGCCCGCTCCGGCCACCTGGAGGAGGGATTCATGATCAAGCACCTGGATAAGGTGTGGCACATGCACTTTCACGATTATGATGGAAAGAGCGATCACCAACTGCCCTTCACCGGCACCATGGATTGTCCCCGCTACCTGCGTTTGGCCCGGGAGAACGACATGTCGGTTCTGGTGGAGGTCAAGACAGGGTCCGCGGTGCGCCAAGCCATAGTATCATTGAAAGAACGAGGCTTCATGCCATCATCAAGGTCATTGTAATAACTCGATAGGTCATACTTATCATAGAACGATACTGGCTAATAAATATGGGCCAGCTGTTCTTTGGTCATGTTTCTGGTGCAATGATTTATAACATCTCAAACACATTGATGCCTAGGTGAATCACATGGTTGCGATACCCGAGGAAGTAATGAAGGTACTGAACGATGACAAGTCTATCAGGATTCTAGCTACGAAGTCCAAGGAAGGCCATGTCCACGCCATACAGGTGGGCAGCCTCAAGGCCGCGTCGCCGGACACCATAATCGTCGGCGCGATCCTAATGAAGCGCACTGGAACGAACCTGGAGAACATGAAGGCCAACGGGGAGATGGCCTCTATCTTGGCCGGTAGCCAGACGACCTCCTTCGAGATCAAGGCCAAGCCCAAGGAGTTCATCACATCCGGACCGATATTCGATGGCATGAACGCCGCCCTGGAGAAAATGGGGATGAAGGCAACTGGGGTCTGGTCCCTGCAGGTCGCCGAGGTGTGGAACCAGAGCGCCAACTACGAGGCCGGAAAGAAGATGGTCTGATCGGCCGCCCTCACTTTTTCAACCTGACGCGCACCGAATCGGCGTGTGCCGTCAGACCTTCCGTCTCTGCCAATTTGACGGTGGCGGGAGCCAGTTTTTTTAACATTTCCTTGTCAAGGAACTGCACCGATGAGCGTTTCATGAAATGCAGCACGTCTAGACCTGAGTGTACAGCAGCGTTCCCGGCGGTGGGCAGCACGTGGTCAGTGCCTGTGGTGTAATCGCCGCAGGCCACCGGGGAGTCGTGCCCTAGGAATATCGCACCGGCGTTGTGCACCAACGGCAGCAGTCTCAGCGGGTCCTTCACCTGCAGAGAAAGGTGCTCCGGAGCCAGCTGGTCGCAGGCCTCCACTCCCTCTTTCATTCCATCAACCAATATGTAGCCGCTGTTCTTCAGCGAGGATGCCATTATCTCCTGGCGTGGGCTTGTCGCCATCCGGTCCTCCATGATCTGCCAGACCTTGCCCGGTAGTTCCGGGACGTTGGTGACCAAGGCGCATGCTGAATGGGGGTCGTGCTCCGCCTGTGCCAATATGTCAGCGGCCACGTTCTCCGGGCGAGCGCTTTCGTCGGCCAATATGGCTATCTCGCTGGGCCCGGCGGGGAAGTCCATCTCCACTTCCTGACGCAGAAGCACTTTCGCCGCAGTGACATAGATGTTCCCAGGACCGACGATCTTCTGCACCTTGGGAACTGTCCCCGTCCCCAAGGCCATGGCCGCTATGGCCTGAGCGCCACCGCATTTGAATATGCGGTCGGTCCCGGCCAGGTCCAAGGCCACTAAGGTCAAGGGATGCACCGGCGGGGGTGTGCAGGCAACCACGCTTCTGACCCCGGCCACCTTGGCCGGTACGGCGCACATCAGGGCGGTGCTCGGATAGGAGGCCCTGCCACCAGGTATGTACACCCCTACGGTATCCAGGGGAGAGTATTTCCATCCCAGGGACGCCCCCTCCTCCTTTGTGAGAGTGATATCGTCAGGTCTCTGTCGGCGGTGATACCGTTCGATACGTTCCTGAGCGAACTTAAGGGCGGAGAGCAGCTCATCGTCGATCTTACGATAGGCCTCCTCGATCTCCTCCCTGCTGACCTCCAATTCGTTTAATTCCACCTTATCGAATCGAGCCGTCAGTTGTATGACGGAAATGTCGCCGTCCTCCCGCACTGACCTTATGATGTCATTGACCGCCGGGAAGACCGCGCTCAGATCGGACCGCCCCCGCGCCTTCCACGACTCGATCGACAGTGGTCGCCACATGAGATGGTGATTAACACCGTCATAAATAAAAATGCTTAACCGTAACCGTCCATCTCGTAGCTAGGGCGTTTCCCCGGAGGACAGGATATCGAATGCCTGATCAGGTCCTTGACGGTGTTACGCAGTACGGTGGCATTGACGTATCCGATGGTACCACCCACCTTCTGGCCCTTGCAGAAGAAGAGAAAGGTAGGGGTGCCGGTCACATGGTATTTGGTCGCGAGCTTATTGTTATGGTCGGTGTTCACCCTCATGAACATCGTGTCTGCCCCCAGGTCCTTCTTCGCCTTGACCAGTTCCGGTTCTACGTCCTTGCAAACGGAGCATCCCGGAGACCAGAACTCCAACACGATGAACTTCTTCTCCTTTCGCAATAGGTCGGAGAAGAGTTCGTCGCTCACGTCCCTGATATCGTTCATTCATCTTCCCTCCTCAGGGAAATAAAGCCTCGGTGACCCAATAACCCTTTTCCTTGCGCTGATCGATGCCGTTCTTGTAATAACGCGTATCCAATCGAAAGTTGACCTCCAACTCATTGGCCAAGGCCCATTCGTAACTGAACTCCGCCGCTCCGCGTACGTTTAGCTCAATGGCGATGAAGAGCATGTCCAACTCATCCTCCGAGGGCATATCCGATTCATCATTTCCTTTGTTCCAGTCGTAACGCAAGGTCTTTTCGACCAGGGGGAAAAGGTTTCCGCCGGAGCGACGGAACAATCCCTTGAAGATGTCAAAATCAATGGGTGAGGGTTCACGACCCAAGTGCTTCTTCACCTTGAGGAACAGTATCTCCGATTTGCTTATCTCCTCCAGTACATGCTCCACTCCTTCCTGATGACGCTGCGGGGAGTGGTAACCCTCGATGAACACCTCGGTCATGTGCTCGGTGATGCCACGTTCGCATTCCTTCATCAGTTCCATTAGTGATGCTAGTTCGTCCAGCATGATCAGGACCAGGGCGTAGCGCACCCGCCTTCTCCCTAAATATTCCGGCAATTCCGATATGGCCCTGAATGAGTTTAAGTATCCCAAAAGATGCACGGACATATCAAGCATCTTCAGGTGGGCGGCGTCGATATCTAATCTGAGGTCCAGGTCTTTACTTTCAATGGCAGTGTTCATCTGATTTCCCCACAGGTTCCGGTTCTACAAATTATTTGTTTTACTGGTTCAACCGAAGCGGCGTTTGAACTCTTGAAGTAAGGCTTGCAAGTAATCCTTTTCCATAGAAGGGGGTATGTAATCCTTGCGCTTGACGTGCTCCAGCAGTTCCCCGCCCACGTGTTCTTCGGGCAGGTCAAGCTCATGAACATCCTTCATGATCCCATCGAGGTCATTTATACCGACCTCCCTGCCTTTCACCATGAGCTTGGGGGTCTCGTCGATCTGAAAGACATCCAGGCCGGTGTCGCACTTCTTGCAATTGTTCAACTACTCACCTTATTCACCGTTTGTGCACGACGGATAAAATACTTTGCATGGTCGTTTCAGAGAAGAGGAAGCAGGAAGGCAGCGTCCAGATTGTTCAGGACGTAGTCCACCGCCCCCCTCATTATGAACTCCACGGCGATGGCCGCCAATAGGAGCCCGATGATCTTGGAGAATATCTCTATAGCATTGTTGCCCACCTTCTTTGAGATCAGCAGGGAGTTCCTCATGACGCCCCAGGTGATGGCCAGACCGATCACTCCGGCGATAAGAACTGTAAATTGGCCATATAGGTGCACCAGCAGTATGGCGGTGGTTATCACTCCCGGACCGCTCAGTATGGGGGTGGCTATTATCACCCAGGCGACACTGGGATTCTCGTTCTTACTCAGGGTCAAGGAGAAAATGATCTCCATGGCCATGAGGAGCAGGACGATGCCGCCGGCGATGCGGAAAGCATCGGTGGTGATACTGAACATTCCCAGAAGCTCAGTGCCGATGAGGGCGAAGATGACGAACAATATACCAGCCACCAGCACCGCCTTGTTGGCGCTGGACGCCTGTTCCTGTTCACTCTGACCCTTGGTCATGGATATGAACAACGGTACGGTGGCGAACGGATCGAAAATGAAGAACAGCAAGGTCGTGGAATAGATCAGATCCTCGATGCCCGACATAATTGAGTGTAGTGGGAAGTTCAATATCCACTTTTCGCACCTCCTCGATAAATATATGTCCGCCGGGCCCGCATGACTATGGTGATGAGGAACGATCCTATTCTCGATCGCCGCAGCATCCGGCGTTACACAACGCAGGATGTGGAAGAAAAGGACGTGAGAATGCTACTGGAGGCTGGTATGGCCGCTCCTTCAGCCGGGAACGAACGACCGTGGCACTTCGTGGTCGTGCGTGACAGGCGACTGATGCAAGGCATCATGGAGGTGCATCCCTACGCGCAGATGCTCAAGCAGAGCTCGGTAGCGGTGCTGATCTGCGGCGATCCGACATTGGAGAAATATCCTGGCTTCTGGGTACAGGATTGTTCAGCGGCGGTGGAGAACATGCTTATAATGGCCGTAGAGCTCAACCTGGGTGCTGTATGGCTAGGCATATACCCCATCGAGGAGCGCGTGCGCGGTCTGAGGCAGTTGCTAGGATTGCCGGAGAACGTCATCCCCTTCGCCCTCGTTCCCATAGGACACCCGGACGAAGAGAAGAGACCACTTGACCGCTATGACGAGGAGAGGGTCCATCGAGATGGTTGGTGACCTCTAATCATATATATTCGTGACCGACCGTATATTAAAGAGGGGTAGCATGAAAAAACTTTGGAGATGTCACGTCTGCAACGACATACACCTGGGGAACAAGGCCCCTGAAGTGTGTCCTACGTGTGGTGCCAAGAACGCCTTCGTACTGTCAGACATCAACGAGGCGATGGAGATCATTGGAAAGGACCACTCGATCATCGACACCAAACAGAACGTGGTGACCGCCTGGAAGCAGTTCTCCGACCAGAACCCAACGATACGATTGACGGATAAGACCGACGAGATCGAGCTACTATCAAAAGGGGTGCTGGAGAATCATAAGAACAAGGGGCAGCGTTACTGCCCTTGCCGGATCACCACTGGTGACCGACAGATCGACCTCAATCTCATATGCCCGTGCAATTTCCTGAAGCAGCCGGTCTTCAAGGAGACGGGGGAATGCTGGTGCGGTCTTTTCATAAAGAGGGATGTTGAATGAGCGAAAAGAGATTGATCTGGTTCCACGGGAAGGAGTGCCCTCATTGCCGCAAGCTTGCGCCGATGGTGGACCAGTTCGAAGCGGAGAGCGGGATCAAGCTGGAGAGGCTCGAGGTCTGGCATAACGAGGAGAACGCCACCTTAATGCGTTCGTTGGCCGATTCCATCGCCCCGGCCTGCGGAGGCGACCTGGGCGTCCCGGCCTTCTATAATGAGATAACTGGGAAGGCCATATGCGGCCAGGTGGACATGGGAAAGCTCGTGGCCTGGGCCAAGGGGTGAGGTGTTTGGAAAGAAGGGTCAGGGTTCCTGGCGGAAAGACCTTGGTCCTTGTGGTCGATTGCCAAGGGAAGGAAGTAAAGGACCTTCGACTTAGAGGGGACTTCTTCTTCTATCCAGAAGAAGGGTTGGCCAAGCTGGAATCATACTTGATGGAAAATTCCGCTTGGAAGATGGAGGATGCGGAGACCGCCATCACCAGCTTCCTGGAGGAGCACGATTATCGAGTGGTGGGGTTCGCTCCCGGCGACCTTGTGTATCTACTGAGGGGATTAAGATGTTGAGAAAGAGATGGAGAATGCTGCGCTATGAGACGAACACGCCATCCATGAACATGGCCTTGGACGAGGCCATCGCGGAAGCGGTCGCTTACAGGGTCGCCGGTCCGACCATACGCTTCTATGGTTGGGACCCGTCAGCCGTCAGCATCGGTCGCTTCCAGGACCTGGAGGAGGTGGTGGACATGGAGCAGTGTGATCGTCTGGGCGTTCAGGTGGTACGCCGAAGCACCGGCGGAGGCGCGGTATTTCACGACAATGGTAAAGAGATAACCTATAGTGTCGTGTGCCCCGAGGACATGATGCCCAAGGACATCAATGAGGCCTATCGTGAGATAGGCGGTTGGTTGGTCAATGCCCTCAAGCTGATCGGCATCGATGCGTCCTTCGAGCCAATAAACGATGTCCTGGTCAACGGAAAGAAGATCAGTGGCAGCGCCCAATCAAGACGTCAGGGCATATTCTCGCAGCACGGGACACTGCTTTACGATATCGATCGGGTAAGAATGTTCTCAGTGCTGAAGGTCCTCCCGGAAAAACTGGACGCGCACGGGATCGCTGATTCTACCGAGAGGGTCACCAGCGTTCGTGAGCAGAAGAAGGTTCCATGGGACTACGTCATCGCCGCCATGGCCAACGCCTTCATCATCAACAAACAGTGGTACGTGGGCGATCTGACAACGGACGAGATGGCCCGGGCGGAGCTGATCGCCCGGGAACGTTTCGGAAATGAAGATTGGACGTATGGCCGTTAGTCCATCACCAGCAGCAGCTCGGGGTTCTCCAGTAAATAGGTCAGTTCCTTGAGGAACTTGGCCGCCACCGCGCCGTCGTAGGCCCGGTGATCGAAAGTGAGCGATAGCGGCAGCACCTTGCGCGCCTGGACCGCGCCCTCGATCACGAGCGCCGCGTCCATGATCCGCCCTATCCCCAGTATGGCCGTCTCGGGATAGTTGATTATCGGAGTCCCGTACGTCCCTCCGAACACGCCATAGTTGGTGATGCTGAACGTCCCGCCCTTGAGGTCCGCCAGGTCCACCTTCCGCTCCTGAGCGCTCTTGGCGAGGGCCGACACTTCCTCGGCCAGTTCCTTCAGGCTCTTCAGGTCCGCGGCCTTGATCACCGGTACCATGAGGCCGTCGTCAATGGCCACGGCCACGCCGATGTTGTAGTACTTCTTGACGATGATCTCCTCTCGCTCTTCATCGATCATCGAGTTCAGCATAGGATGCGCCTTCAATGCCTGCACCACCGCCTTGATGATGAAAGGTATATAGGTCAAGTTGACGCCCATCCTTTCTTTGGCGGGGACCTTCACCAGGTTCCGCAGATCCACCAAACGGGTCACGTCCACCTGTTCCATGCTGGTGACCGCGGCCACGATCTGTTGTGATTCCTTCATGCGTTTGGCCGTGGTGCGTCTGATCCCCCTGATCGGTATCCTCTCGATATAACCGTAAATATCGAACTTGGGCACGGTCTTCGGTCTCTCGTTTTTCCCTTCGAGGTCTTTCTCCAACACCTGTCCGTGTGCTCCGCTCGGGATAATCTGCGTCAGGTCGATATCCTTCCCCTTGGCGATCTTCCTTACCGATGGCATGGCCGATACGTCCCGGCTGCTCCGCTTCGCAGGCGCGGAGGAGACCACCATCTCTTCCAGGGGAAGATCGCCGACGACAGAGACCGAGGGAGGTCTATCCTCCTTCGTATTATCGTCCGCCACCTTCGATGCAGTAGGCCGGGTCGGCACGATCTCTCCTTCTTCGCCGATGACCGCCAGCACTTCACCGACCTTGACCATCTCACCTTCTCTGTGATGGAGGTTCAGTATCTTACCCGCGGCCGGGGAGGGCATTTCAACCACCGCTTTGTCGGTCTCTATCTCCGCCAGCGACTGGTCCTTACTGACCATGTCTCCCTCCTTTACCAGCCACTTCTTGACCTCTCCCTCGGCGATCCCCTCGCCCAGGTCCGGGAACTTGAATTCGATTGCCATGCTGATCACCTAGAAGCTCATCGTACGTTCTATGCCCTCGATTATCATTCGTTCGTTGATGTAGTAGTGGTCCTCGCCTTTCGGCAAGGGTATGGTGATGTCCGGAGCGGTCACCCTCTCCACCGGTGCCTCCATGGACAAGATCGCCCCCTCGTAGATGCGGGCGGCGATCTCCGCCCCCAGCCCGCAGGTGCGAGGCGCTTCATGCACCACCACCGCCCGTCCAGTGCGTTTGACCGAGTTCAGGACGGTCTCGATATCCATGGGTGAGAGCGTCCTCATGTCGATGACCTCCACCGAGACCTTGACCTTATCGACCGCCTTTTGGATCAAAGGCATCATGGCCCCCCATCCTATCATGGTGACATCGTCCCCCTCCTGCACCACCCTGGCCTTTCCCAATGGCAGAAGGTACTCTCCGTCAGGCACCTCTTCCTTGAGCATGCGATAGGACCGTGTCGGTTCCAGGAACACCACCGGGTCCGGGTCTCTGATGGAGGCGGTCAACAGCCCCTTGGCCTCCAGGGGGGTGGAGGGAACGACCACCTTCAGTCCCGGGATCTGCGCGTAGAGCGCCTCGGTGCTCTCCGAGTGGTGCTCCAGAGCCTTGACCCCCGCCCCATAGGGCATGCGCAGGACCAGGGGAATGGTCATCCTGCCCCGGGTCCGATTGCGCATGCGGGCGGCATGGTTGATCATCTGATTGAGCGCGAGATAGGAGAAGCCCATGAACTGCATCTCCGCTATTGGTCGCAGACCGTTCATGGCCATGCCGATGGCGACGCCGGAGATGCCCGCTTCCGCCAAGGGTGTGTCGATGACCCTGTCCGCTCCGAACCTATCCAAAAGGCCTTCCGTCAATCGGAAAACTCCGCCGTCCACACCCACATCCTCGCCCAGGATGACCACCGAAGGGTCGCGCTCCATCTCCATACGCAGGGCGGTATTGATGGCCTGCACCATGTTCATCATCATCGACGCTCGCCTCCTGGACCCATCTGCCATTTGAGATAGGGAGGCATCTCGGCGTAGGTATGCTCAAAGACGTCCTTCCTGCTCGGTGCGGGAACAGCTTCCGCGGCGGCGACCGCTTCCTCGATCACCTTGGACATCTCTTTCTCTATCTCCCCCTCGTCGCTCAGGACACCTTCCGCTTTCAGATACTTCGCGAAGCGAGAGAGCGGGTCCTTCCGTTGCCAAGTATCCACCTCTTCTTTCGTACGATACTTCCTCCAATCATCGGAAGTGGTGTGGTCGCTCATGCGGTATGTGTAAGATTCGATGAGCGTCGGTCCTTTACCTTTCCGGGCACGGTCCACCGCCTCCTTGGCCGCCGCGTACATGGCCAAGATGTCGTTCCCGTCGACCAATATGCCCGGGAATCCATAGGCGACCGCTTTTTGCGCCAAGGTTGGTGAGGCGCTCTGCCGCTCCCTGCGGGTGGAAATGGCGAACTGGTTGTTCTGACAGACGAAGACGTTGGGGGTCTTGAATACCCCGGCAAAATTGAGGCCCTCGTGAAACTCCCCTTCCGATGTCGCTCCATCCCCGAAGTAGGCCAAAGTGACGATCTTTTCCTTCCTCAGCTTACTTGCATAGGCGATGCCCACAGCGTGGGGTATCTGGGAGGCCACCGGCACCACCGAAGGCGTTACGTTCGACCCTTCTGGATAGACATTTCCCAGCTCGTTGCCCATCCAGTACAGGTACAGCGTGCTCAACGGTATCCCCTTCCACAGCAGGCCGCCCATCTCTCGAAAGGCCCATAAAAGCCAGTCACCTTCCTTCAGGGCCATGGCCGGACCTATCTGGCTGGCCTCCTGTCCTCTGCTGGGCGGGTAGGCGCCCAATTTCCCCTGACGCTGCAACTTCACCGCCTTGTCGTCAGCCATGCGCGTAAGGACCATGGTGCGGTAGGCCTTGATGAGCACCTCCTTGGACAATTTGGGCATCAGGGAGCGGTCCACGGCCCCTTCTTCATCCATCACGCGCAGCATCTCTCCTTTCAAGGGATCGAACTCGTCCGTTAACATCTTCCAGCACCAGCCTCTCTCATGAGATCCAAAGCTTTGTACGACGATCTGACGAGCGGTCCGGCCATGACCCCTTTGAAACCGAGGGAACGAGCCATCGCCCTCAGTTCGTCGAACTCGGATGGATGCACATAACGATCCAAGGGCAATGACGATCCCAGTGGTGGAAGGTACTGTCCGAGGGTGAGCAGGTCCACCTTTGCTGATAGAAGGTCCAGCATGGCCTGTCTGATCTCCTCCCTCTGTTCACCTAACCCAAGCATGAGCGAGCTCTTGGTCAACGAACTTGGATCGAACCATTTGGCCATTTGGAGAACGTCCAGGGAACGTTCGTAAGAGGCTTTTGGGTCCCTTACCCATTGCAATGAACGCACCGTTTCCAGATTGTGCCCCAGAACATCAGGCGAAGAACTGACCACTTTCTCCAAGCCCTCCTTATCACCTTGAAGGTCAGGGATGAGCACCTCCACGCTAGTATCGGGGACCATCCACCGTATGTTTCTCACAACCGCGGCGAAAATGCCAGCTCCTCCGTCCTCCAGATCGTCCCTGGTGACCGAGGTTATCACCACATGCTTCAGTCCCAGGGAACGCACCGCTTCGGCCAGTCTTTCCGGTTCCCCTTCATCGACCCCTCCTTCCGGACGGCCGCTGGGAATGGCGCAGAAGCGGCAGTTCCGGGTGCACCTTTCCCCCAGTATCATGAACGTGGCGTGACCGCTGCCCCAGCACTCCCCCAGGTTCGGACAGCGGGAAGAGTCGCATACCGTCCTCAACCCTGATGATAGCATACGCCTCACTTCTGATGAATTGGATGTAGATAGGCCCTTTATCCGAAGCCAGGGCGGTTTACCATCAAGGTCCAGTGAGGGCATGCACTGAAATATATGTCCCCTCAGGGTTCATATTCCTTTCTCAACCCCATAATTTCTGGCGCATCGCATCATGATCTCCACGTTCTCCAGTGGCATGCCCCGATGCAACGAGCAGGAGCACATGAACACATATCCTGTCCAAGGTTGGAAAAGATGGAGGTACGCCTCCGTCTCATCGATGATCTTCTCCTCGGGACCAAGCAGAAGCGTGGAGAACGCGTCTATTCCCCCCATGAGGGCGATCCTGCCTCCCATGAGATCCAATAATTTCCGAGGATCGTTCCGTTCGGCGAACTGAAAACCCGCGATCCCCGTTGCTAGGATATCGTCCAATAATGAGATGTTCGCGTTAGCGCTCATATCTCCGTGCGGGTGGAATATCGTCGGAAGAGCAAGGACCCTGGCGGTCCTGTTCAATCGGGCCAGGCCGGGCATTGTATAGGTTCGGAAAGCCTCCGGCCCGAAAATGTCCGGATTATCAGAGGCCGCGGCAATGAAGGCGCAGTCCAGAGATGCGGCGGAATCCACTGCCCGCAGGTATTCATCACCCAGTTCGGTAGCGTAGTTAACGTATTCCCCGGCCAGCCCAGGATCGAACTGCATGTCCAAGGCCAGATTTTCTATCCCGCGGAGTAACGCCGCCTTGGTCAACGGTCCCTCCAGGTTGCAGACCACGGCCGTGGTATCGCCCAATGATCCAGCCACCTGCGCGTAGCACTTCAAGACGTTCGGGAATGGACCATCCCGTTTTAGGTCCAAGAGATCGAAGGAAGGGTCGTTGGTGCTCTGAAATGGATGCACCACAACGCTAGGTATGCCCCATTCCGGAAACCGTACCTGGCCGCCCAATAGTTCGATCTCCATACCTACGTAATGGATGCATCCCACCACCGCATCCTGGTCCAAGCGGTGTTGCAGGGCGATGATCGAACGGGATGCTTTGTCCGCATCGTACATCCCGGCGCAAACCTCGGGAGTGGTAAGTCCCGATTCATCCAATCCCAAGGTCAGGTCCCTGAGGAATATCGGCGCCCGGTCCGGCGTCCTTCGTCCCAGGGAGGTGAGGAACCTTTCCTTTCCGTTCATTTGCCTCATACCTCAATCCTTCAGCAGGAAGCTCAGCTCCACATGCGCCATAACATCCGGTAAGGCCGTTATCTTCCCGAAGTCCAGAAGGACCTGGGCGGTCATGTTCATGCTGAGCACGTCGGTCTCGTTAAAACCGACCTCGAAGAACTGCATTGCACTGCAGCGAGACTGGTCAGCGATTGAGAGGCCGGTTCGGGAGGCGCATATTTCCATGGCGTCGTCCCAGTTCTCCATTATGAACTGATTGCTCTGGTCCAAAGCCTTCACGACCGCTTTTATGGCTTCCGGTCTATCGTTCAAGGCCTTCTCCGAGGCCACCAGCACGATGGGGAAAGTGCTCCCCAATCCTGAGGAGTTGCCCAACTCGTGCACATCGTCCCCGCAAAGGTTCTCGGTGTTCACCGCCCAAGGTTCGCTACCCACCATGGCATCGATCTGGTGGAAGGCCATCGCTTCTGGGATGTTGGACGGGGCCATGGGTACAATGGTGATGTTGTCCGCATTCACCCCGTTCACCTCGCACCATTGCAGGAAAGCCCCATGGCTACTGGAGGTCTCCTGCAGTCCGACCTTCTTTCCTTCCAGGTCCTTAGGCTCAAGGATAAGGTTCCAGGCAATGATGCGATGCATCCCCGCTGCCCCTATGAAACGAGCTACGATCTTAGCACCTGTGACCTTGGTGATCACTTGCACCGCCGGGGCATCGCCCATGGCCGCTAGGTCGGCCGATCCGGTGATGAGCGCCTCAGCCGCCAGGATGCCGCCGGTGACCAGTTTGGTGCTGACGTTCAATCCATGATCGGCGAACATGCCTTCTTCGTTGGCCACGATCAACGTCTCGTAGTTTACTTTCTCCGAATAGGCGATGGTAATGTCCATATCGCCCTTCGAGGGGGGAAGTAGCAGGAAGGCCGCACCCAAAGCGGATATGATCACTACGACCCCTATCAATAATGTCAGATATTTTCGTTGTACCATCTTAGGTCACCTTGTCAAAATTTATGAACGAAACACTGGGGGCGCTCTGGGCGCAGGAGCACACCTGCAGACATCTGATCATTTCCTCCTTTAACCTGACCATCTCCGGGGAGGAAGGGTTCCTTGGCCAGGGCATGTCTATCTTCCACTCCTTACTGATACGACCAGGGGAGGTGGACATTAGCACCACCCTGGTTCCAAGTATCAAGGCCTCGTCGATGCTGTGGGTGACGAAGACCACTGTCTTGGCCTCCCTTTTCCAAATGTTAAGCACCTCATTGTCCAATTTTCGCCTGGTCTGTTCATCCAAGCTGCTGAACGGTTCATCCATAAGCAAGAGGTCCGGGTCCATGGCCAGGGTACGGGCGATCGCCACTCTCTGCTTCATCCCCCCTGACAATTCGTTCGGTCTAGCATGGGAGAATTCCTCCAGTCCTACCAATCTCAGGTATTCCAGGGCCTTGGCCTCCCTCTCTCGGCGGCCTCCCCAAACATTTTGCAGGGAGAAGGTAACGTTCTGCAACACGGTCATCCAGGGGTAAAGGCTAGGTTCCTGGAAGACCACACCCCTGCTGGGAGAGGGACCGCTGACCTCATCTCCTTTGAAGAGAACCTCTCCCGACGTTGGCGTCTCGAATCCAGCCAATAGGTCGAGGGTGGTGCTCTTGCCGCATCCGCTGGAGCCGATGAGACATAGGAACTCACCTTCTTCGATGTCCAGGGAGACATCGTTCAGGGCCACCAGTCCTTTGCCCGTACGTGGGTTCACGAACGCCTTCGAGACGTGACGAAGAGAAGCAAGCATGTTCAGTCCTCCCGGTCCAATCCCAGGCGGTTACGTACCAGGTCCTCCAACTTCACGAACAGGAGCTTTTCTATGGTCAGGCCGATCAAGCAGATGACGATGATGCTGACGAAGGCCGCGGTGAAATCCAAATTGTATCTGGACTGGAATATGGAATAGCCCAGTCCGACAGCCACACCAACCACCATCTCCGCGGCTATGAGCACCCTCCATCCGTTGGCCAGGCCTAGGCGCATGCCTGTGATGATCGAAAGTGCCGCGCCGGGAATGAGGACCTTCGTGAATAGGGAAAGACGGTCCTTGCCGGACATGAGAGCGACCCGTGTATGGATCGGTGGGACCTGACGAATGCCTCCGGCGGTATTGATGACCACAGGTGGTAGGACCGTGACCAGAATGATGAAGACCGTCGCCGATTCTCCCAGTCCGAAAATGAGCATGGCGATGGGGATCCAGGCCAGACCGGGGATCATCTGCAGGATGTATATGGAGACCATACCGACATCGTGCAGTCGGTTCAAGGTGCCGAACAAAAGTCCTATGGTTACCCCGAGAACAAGGGCGATAACGTAACCCAGCCCCCACCTGTACAAGGAGGCTTGGGCGTGCGCGTAGATGTTCTCCCCGTTCACCTCTGCGCCGCCCAAGGACTGCCACAGGCTGGCGAACGCCTCCAGTGGGGTGGGGAAGGCCACACCCCTCAGGGAAATCATGGTCTCGGCCAATATCCACCATATTGCGATAATGAGGAGCACGCCCAGGGTAGCATTGACCAAGTCCTTTGCGAGCAATCTCCTTTTTTCCGGACGGAAGTCGAAATGAGATCGTCCTTCTCGCAGCGCCTCCAACACCGCCTCGGGGCGGTCTACTGTTCTATCTTCGACCAGATGACCACGCTCTTTGACATATGAATTTATTATTTGATAATAAACTCAATTAATGTTTGTGAATAACTAATAAACTATTTAATTCTTCAGAAGGAGTGTTGGACATCCCCTTATTTATCGCCGGACGTGCAGAATTTTTAAATACGCTCGATGGATAAGAGCATCCGCTAGGCTAGACCGGGACGGTCGGCGTGTCCTTATACACCGTAATCGTCGATATGCGGGGGTGACAGCGGGGGACGTCGTATCCGGAGCGTTAGAGGCCTAATCATTGGCGCTGAGGCCCTGTCCTACGGGGTCGGTGGCAGCATCGCGGTGCAGCTGGAGGGCGGCACACCTTGCTCTGATCGTGGGGAACGGGTCAGGCCCTGACGGGAACAGCCTTACCACGGATTACTTACGCTCGAAGGGGAGCGGGGCTGAGTCAGTGATTGGACAACCTCTATCGGTTCGAGCGGCAACCTCCGTCGCCTAGCACTTTTTTTTATTTCCCAAGCTCTACGGATTCCCAACCGACGGTGGATGTTGGTTTGCAACCGGTGATGATCTCCTTATCAAAATCGAACATTACCGCGTTCTGCTCTCCCTGCTTCACAATAAGTTGTTTTCCACCGTCCACCTTACCGATGATAGAACTGGTGACACCTACCGATGCGTACATTTCGATGATGCGCTGTGAGTGGATGGGGTCACAAGTGACGACGTAACCGCAGCCTTGATATGATTTCAACCATTGCGTCTGTTCCACCCCCGCAGGTCGAGGTATGCGGTCCAAGTCGACCAACGCTCCCTTTCCACTGGTCTCAAGTAACATGCCCAGTGTTCCAAGGGTACCGGGATTGCTGATATCCTTGCCCGAGTGGACCAACCCTTGCTTGGCGATCTTGTTCATTATGAGCATTTGTCGTCTCAGTATGGGGGATTCCTTCCTGGAGGTGGTGTCCCACGCATATGGTAGTGCGTCGGGATAGAAGCCATCTAGGTCCATACCCACGATGACATCGTCCCCTTCCAGGGCCGTGTGGCTAAAGATGGCCTCTCCAAACTCTGCTGTTCCTATGATGGCGATATCGATGGCGTCGTAATCACAATCTGGATGGGTATGGCCGCCAACAATAGGTACACCGAACTTTTTGACAGCCGATTCCATTCCTTTCATTACTTGAGAGCAGACGCGATTGTCCTTGACGGATAATATGTCCAGCATAGCTATAGGAACTCCACCCATAGCTGCAATATCATGAATATTGACCAGAACTGCGTAGTATCCGGCATAGAACGGATTGGTGCGCATCAGTGCCGGCATGATACCATCGGCGGCCAATAAGAGTAGATTTCCTCCCTGCTCGATCACCGCGGCATCCTCTCCATAGGAAGCAAGGATCTTGGTGTACGATTGTTTTGGGAAGAAATTGATGATAGCTGATATGCTTTTCTTCCTGGTCACTCCGGGGAAGTTCTTCAAACCCTCGACCAGGCTATTCAGGTCCATATCTCCCGATATAACATTTGTAGATTTATACATTATTTCCAGTAAATCATAACTCCAGTTTCGTTTGTTTAGTTTCCCTGACCAAATAAGTGGCCTCGGTATCGATAACGACAATTTGAACGATCAAACTTTGATACTCTTCTTCAAGCTCGTTGTTCGATGGTACATAGGCCTTACTACTGGTCGGTATCTTGAATCCCGCCTTGATCATGAACTTACGAGCTTCAGAAAGTTCTTCTTCTCGTGCTTGAATTCCGGGTGACGCATCCAATACTCTTGCTCTTTCCAGTTCTTCCTTGAATATCGGTCTCTTGAATAGTTTGTATAAGGTGTACAGGGTCAATTCCGCGTTCTTGTCTCCAACAATGGATCTCGCCTGTTCTGCTACCTTGATATAAATGTCCCTCTCTTTTCCGACTATGGGGGTATATATTTTCGCAGGAGGGACATCCCTTTCCTTGAGCACGTTAAGATCTGTCATCGCTCTTAGATAACCGGTCAAGGTCAAACGATGCATATCATAACCTCTTTTCTTCAGCTCTCGTGAGAGGTAGCTTATAGACCTTCCTTCTTCAGACAATATGGTAATGATAATCTGCCTAAGATCGCGGTCTGGATGAAACATATATGAACAGATATGGTAACAGATATGGTAATAATATACCTTTCCAAACACGATTGACAGGTGTTAATTGGTTACAGATTTAGTGCAAAAATTCATTTAAACCTAAGAACGGAATGACATATTCCCAAGTTTGAATGAAGTGAACGGACTATCTAAATAGGTCCCTCTTTTTCATTTAATAATAGAGAACGTGAGATGATGAAAAGCTCTGAAGCCCCCCGGAACGTACGAGCGTCAACCGAAACAGGAACGACTCTGATAAGCGATAGAGAGTCGACCGAATTATCCCTGTTCGTTCGAACCTCAGACGAAGAGATCAAGAAATGGGATAAAAGTCGGATATTCGAGGCTCTGATGAGAGAGACCGATATCAGCGAGGATGCCGCCGCCATCGTAGCCCGGGAGGTGGAGAAGCTTATTGGGGAACTACAGCTGGATGTCATAACCGCCCCACTCATTCGTGAATTGACCAATGCTAAGTTGGTAGAGTATGGTCTAGCCAAGATCCGTAGGCAGCACACCCGATTGGGAGTGCCTTTATATGACGCCAGACAGATCATTATGAGCCCGAACAAGGAGAACGCAAACGTTCCTCATGGGCCAGAAGCCACCAATCTAACACTGGCAGAGCAGATAAAGAAGGAGTTCGCCCTGTTAGAGGTGTTCTCTCAAGATCTGGCAGACGCACACATGCGAGGGGACATCCACCTTCACGACCTAGGCATGATCGATCGTCCCTATTGCAGCGGTCAATCAATAGAATACGTGAAGAAGTTCGGCCTCAACCTGCCGAACGCCATATCCATCGCTAAACCGGCCAAACATCCAGAGGTACTTATCGAGCAGGTGGTCAAGTTCTCAGCCGCCTTGCAAGGCAATTTCGCTGGAGCTATTGGCTGGGACGCCTTCAACCTGTTCCTCGCTCCATACTTGGTTGGAGTGGACGATGCTCGCATGAAGCAGTTGGCTCAGATACTCATTTTTGAGTTCGCACAACAGGCCGTCGCCCGTGGTGGGCAGTCCATATTCAGCGACCTGAACCTTTATTGGGAGGTACCGGACCACTTCCAGAACGTGGATGCCATCGGGCCTAATGGTCAGTTCACCGGTAAGGTCTACGGCGACTATGCCGAGGAGAGTCAGAGATTCGTCAACGCACTGTTCGATGTATACTTGGAAGGAGATGCCATGGGGCGGCCGTTCTTCTTCCCCAAACCGAACGTGCACATGACTGAGAAATTCTTCAAGACCGAAGGGCACGAAGCGTTCCTAAATAAGATATGCAACACCGCTACTGAGAAGGGCAACACGTATTTCGTGTTCGATCGCGGGGGAACCGCCAAGATATCCGAATGCTGCCGTTTGACCTTTAAACTGGACGATAACGATCTGAACGACGCGAAGACACCTTGGAAGATGAGGTACTCCGCGATGCAGAACGTCACCATCAACTTGCCGCGCATCGCTTACGAAGCTCACCAGGACGATGAGAAGCTCTTCAAATTGCTGGAGGAAAGGATCGAACTGGTCGCCCAAGCGCATCTTCAGAAGCGCGAATTTATTGGTAAATTGCTGGAAATGGGTAAATACGGTCCGCTGGCGCTGCTCACCATGAACTTGGATGGGGAACAGTACTATCGCTTCAACAAAGCATCCTTCCTCATAGGGATGGTCGGACTGAACGAACTTGTCCAATACCATACTGGCGAGCAGATGCACGAGAGCAAAAATGCCACCATGTTCGGTCTCAAGGTCATTTCGGTCATGAAAAAATATTCCGAGGTCATTGGTCAAAAATATGGTATCAAGATGCCTCTGGAGCAGACCCCTGCCGAGAGCACAGCCTACCGTTTCGCCAAGCTAGACATGAAATACTACCCGCTACAGGCGCCGACGGTCATCCGTGGCAACAAGAGCATCGGGGAGATATACTACACCAACTCCACCTACCTCAACGTGGGGGCACAGATCAGCGCCATCGAGAGAGTGAAGGCCGAGGGCCTGTTCCATCCGTTGATAGAGGCGGGGGCGCTCTCCCACGTTTGGTTGGGGGAGCACAAGCCTTCCGCGGAGAGTCTGGCTGCCTTCGTGATTAAAACCTTCAAGCACACTCAGAACTCGCAGATCGCCTTCAGCCCGGAGTTCACCTCCTGTCTCAGTTGCGGTAAGACCGCCCGGGGACTTAGGGATACATGTTCCTATTGCCACTCGCCAAACGTCGAAGGGATCACCCGTGTCACTGGGTTCTTCTCGAAGACCTCTGGTTGGAACAAGGGGAAGCTGGGAGAATTGAAAGAGAGGACACGCAACAACATCTCTTGAACGAGAAACGGTCGGGCTCCACCCACCTCTTTTTTTCTTTTTTTTATTTTTACCGATAAAGAGCAAATGTCATCCTTTTCACGATCAATGTTCAATAGTGAACCCTTCAGTCATTTCTTAGGCGATCTGGGAGGGTTCTTGAAAAGTATTATGTATCGTTAACACAGAAATGTAATACTGGAGTTTGAGCACATGGTGCATCTACAGGTCTCCGAGCATCGTGCGATCAACATTCGTAGGCGAAGCCTTTGCGATAATTGCTCGATAAAGAACTGTAACTCTTTTAGTCAAGGCAGGGTGATCGAATGCAACCAGTTCAAACCACCCTTTGTCGTATTCATGAAGTGCCGGGATTGCGGAGCCATCTACGATCCTTATCAGAACATTCGTTCCTTGGACTATGAGCTATGCTCGGAGTGCAACCACGCTGAAAGGGACCCCTTCCCCATCGCGTTGGTATGCTGTCCATGATCAGCCCAACAATCTCGGTCCAATGAGCTGCCAGACGATCAGGAACAGCACGAACATCGCCAGCAGATAGGTGATCGTATTAGTGTACTTCGTCCTCTCTTCCGATGAGGCGTTCCCCTTGAAACGCTTGACAATCGAATCAATACCATCGCGGAAGAGAAATCCTCCATCCAGTGGTACAGCCGGCAGTACGTTGGTAAGGCCGACCATCAAATTTATCCAGAATATCCAGTAAATGCTGTTGGCCAGGATCCAGAAGATATCCACCGGCAGGGCTCCCCATATTCCCGAGGCTTCGAACAGATCGGTGACCGGGCTCTGTATCGGGGAAAGTCCCTGGAACGGGAGGGCGATATATCCAAGGGATGACGCGATTATCGAGCTGAGATCATCAGCCCCCTTGTACGGGGTTGCTAAAAGTTCGACGATCACCTCGGGGCTGTTAACCCCGGCCCCCAAGTATGCTGAGTTAATGCCCATGAACCCGTAGTCTTGGAAATCGTCGTTAATTGATGCTGGACTTACGGTCTCGTAGTAATTCAGCCGGCTAACTAAAGTGATCGATGTGACGGACGTATCGACCACATAATCCTGTACATTTTCGTCATATGAAAGAACGGTGGCGTTTATCGTCTGACCACCATGGGTCTGTTTCAGTACGTTCACCAGACCATTCTCGTTGATGATCACGGTATCGTTGAGGGAATAGAGCATCATCCCGGACCTCATTCCAGCGTCATCGGCAGGATATCCCGCAGATATGGTGGTCAGTACCACCCCGGACGTCATCGTTGCTGTTGATATCTCATCATTGAAATAATAGGTGACGTTGACCTTGGACCCGGGGTCTGGAGCGTTATAGGATGAGAAATCTTCATATGAACTGATCTCCACATCATTTATCTCCACGATCTGAGCTCCGAACTTTAATCCCGCCATGTCGGCTGGCCCGTCGTTACTGACACTTATCACGATCGGATTATCCCTTATCGGTTCGACGTTGGCCATCATCGCTGATGAGAATATGAGGGCGCATACCAGACCTACGATGATGTTCGTGGCCGGTCCTACAGCGTAAACGTTCATACGTTTACGCTTTTCCACTTTACCTAGAGCTTCCTCGTCCGGTTCCACGAAGGCCCCCATAGGCACGATGAGAAGTAAAACTCCCATGGAGCGGATGGCCATGCCTCCCACGCGTGTGAGGATCCCGTGGGCGAACTCGTGAATTACGATGGCCACCACTAAACCCAGTATACCATACCACAAGGGGATGATCGGATTTATGCCCGGTATGCCCAAGATCATCTCCGGACCGGGAGCGCTCTCTGCAGGAATGCGATAGACGATGGTCGCTTCCCAGATCAACAACGCCATCATTAGGAACATGACCACTAAGCAAAGCCATTTGGAAACCACGGCATAATATTGCCAGAACCGCTTCGGTCTGGCTAGCCGATCGATGAAGTTCTTGCCACCTTGGGTCCTCCACATGAGAAATGGCCCGTAGGCGCTCATGCCATACTTCTTGAGCCATCCCCTTCGGTCAGCCATTCGCACAAAGGTAATGAATGCGATAATAGCGAACAGGACCAGCAGCAGGTCTTCGTACATCATTTGGCAGGAACAGAGCCTGGGTATAAAATACCTAACGCTCTCGGATCTCCCACACGTCCTCTGCCATGCCTGTATACAAGGTTTTGGGGTCGTTAGGGTCCAGGGGAACTTCGTCGGGAATATTTGCCACGCGTTTGATCTGGTCCTTTTTCAAGATCCAGTAATGAATACGCCATAGCTTCCCCTTCTTAAGGTGCACCTCCTCCTGGGTGGTGGTGAGGAAACCTTCTTCCTCCAGCATGTAGAAGACATCGCGATCTTCCGAGGTAAGACGGTTGTCTATGACCTCGTCAGTGTAACCGAAAAAGGAGAGGATGTACTCAGCAAGCTTTTCCAAGTCCTCTAGGGACATACCCTTCTTACCCATAGTATTGGATAATGCCTTTACTACTTCCTCCATACTTACTACTGTCAATTACCTTCTCCATCAGCCAAATCGTGGTAGAAATATAAATTAACTGACTTTTAAAAACAGTAATTATGAATCATTCCTCAATTTCGACCGGACTCCAAAGACCGTCCTTTCCCCACAGGCGCAAATAGATGAACACCTGCACCGGGATAAGAACGGCCAGTAATAGGAATGCCGCTACATAATCGTATGATTCGTCTATCACCCTGTAAACTTCCAAAGGAACGAACGTGTCGACCAAGGCACAGACAATGATGTACCAATACCGGAGGAAGTAAATTTTGGTCCATTCGGACCAGGGGATGGAGGCCTGCATGGACCGTTTGGAATGTAATGGCTCGGCCTCATCTTCCTCTTCATTGGTGACTATGATGACCCTTTTTTTAGCCATGTACATCAACGGAAATGACAGGCTACGAAATGATCATTGCCCTTATCCTCTAATTTTGGTTCGACATCTTCACAGATCGCTTCTCGGTAGCGACACCTGGTATGGAACCGACATCCTTTTGGAGGATTGGCCGGGCTAGGTACGTCCCCCGATAGTAGGATACGGTTGTGGTGCACATCTGGGTCCGGGACGGGTATCGAGCTCAGTAATGCCTCGGTGTAGGGGTGTGTAGGGTGTTTGAAGAGCTCGGACTTCTCTGCCGACTCGACCACCTTTCCCAGATACATCACGCAGACCCGGTCGCACATGTACTGAATGGTGCTTAGGTCGTGGGAGATGAAGATATAGGTGAGCTTGAAATCGATCTGCAGGTCGTTCAACATGTTCAGTATCTGTGCTTGCACTGAAACATCAAGGGCCGAGGTCGGTTCGTCCAAAACCACCAGATCGGGATTCAGCATGAGCGCCCTGGCAACACCGATCCGTTGTCTCTGCCCTCCGCTAAATTCGTGCGAGTATCGGTATATGTGGTCCTGTCCAAGACCGACCTTCTCCATCATCATGGCCACTTTTTCAGTGATCTCCTTCTTTTGCCCTATGCCATGGACAACTAGTGGTTCTGCCAAAATATCCTTGATGAGCATACGGGGGTTCAGGGACGAGTATGGGTCCTGGAAAACGATCTGCATGTCCTTCCTCAAGCGGCGCAGCTCGTCATCAGGTTTGACGTCCAGGGCATATCGGTCCAGGATCGATTGGAGGCGTGGGTCTAATGCCCTGCCCCTCCGGCCCCTTTTTCTAGTGCCATTGATAGTATCGCCCAGTTCCGTTTCCAGATCGATCAATTCCTCTCTGATGTTCCCGGGCATCTTGTAATAGACATGTCCGCTGGTCGGTTTGGTTAACATGAGCATGCATCGGCCAGCGGTGGTCTTGCCACAACCGCTTTCTCCCACGAGGCCGACGGTCTCCCCCTTTTTGACGACCAGGTTGATATCATCAACGGCTTTGACGCTGGCTATACTGCGGTTAAGAAGTCCGCCGCGGATAGGGAAGTGCTTCTTCATCCCCCGGCACTCGATCAAGATCTCATCCACTTGACCCACCTCCGTTGTATAGGTGGCAGGCCACTAGATGGCCGGGCCTCACTTCCTTACTCTCTGGCTTATTTACTTTGCAATATTCCATGACATATGGGCAACGGGTGTGGAACCGGCATCCACCGGGTGGTTTGATGAGGTTAGGCACGTTTCCTTGAATGGTCTCCAGTCGCGTCAATTGAACGGCCACGTTGGGTATGGAGTTCATTAGACCTTGGGTGTACGGATGCAGCGGCTCCTTGAATATGCTGGCCTTATCCGACATTTCCACAATGTTTCCCGCGTACATGACGCCCACTCTGCTACAGGTCTCGGCTATGATCCCCAGATTATGGGTGATCATGAGAATGGACGTCCCCATCTCATCTTGTAGCTCCTGCATCAATTTCAGTATCTGGGCCTGTATGGTCACATCCAAGGCGGTGGTAGGCTCATCGGCTATCAGCAATTGCGGTTTACAGGCAAGAGCCATTGCGATCATGACCCTCTGTTGCATGCCCCCGCTCAATTCATGGGGGTAGGATTTCAATACGTTCTTCGGATCGGGTATCCTGACCAGACGTAACATGCGCAGTGCCTTGGCGTTGGCCTCCATCTTCATCGGCCTTTGGTACCTCCTCATTATGGGTATCTTGGACATGAATACGAATTGTAATGCATCCGGGTTGGTGCTCATTTTAGTATAGATCCGTTTATAGAACGAGTATCTCGGTCCACCCATTTTCCTAAAGGTACGACGAACGAAACTACCGCCGCATTGGGGACAAACGGTCTGGTCCTCCTGAACGGTCGCATTGCAGCTGGAACAGTGAAAGGTTCCTTTATCGCCGTTCTTCATGGACACCTTTGTATAGGTCTCATCACGCTTGCGTTCCTCATCCAATTTCTTGAGCACGGATTCGGCCAGCTCCTTTTTCTCGTGCAATAAGATAATTTCGGATATCTGATCCCCGGCTGTGAATACAGGGTTGAGGGCGCTCATCGGTTCCTGGAAGATCATGGATATGGCCTTACCCCGTATCAAACGTATGTCCTTCCTATCTAACTTCAGAATGTTGACCATGCGTTGGTTGTCCAGGGATAAATGCTCCGTTCGGTTCTTTACGCGTCGTCGACCGATCTTATTGAGCATTCTATCCATGACATTTTCCTTACGTTGACCGATCTTTTTGAGCAGTTCGATAGGTGTGACGAACTTGATGGCCCCTTTCTCGATTTTGCCAGGCGGGGTGGGTATCAATCCCATTACCGAGTTGGCTGTTACGCTCTTGCCGCAACCGCTCTCTCCTACCAGACCGAACGTCTCACCTTTACGGATCGACAATGTGACGCCATCAATGGCTTTTACCACTCCAGCCTTGGTATAGAAATTGAGGTAAAGGTCCTCTATCTGTAATATGGTGTCTTCGTCCATTACTTTACCTCCTTAATCTCGGGTCGAGAATATCCCTCAGTGCATCACCTAATAGGCTGAAGCCCATAGTGAACAGTAATATCATAGTACCAGGGAAGACGACCACCCACCAGGGATTGATCGGTTCCCCCAGGTAATAAACGGTGCTAAGGAAGAATTGTTGACCATCGGAGACCATACGTCCCCACTCGGCATATCCTGTCTCTACACCGAAACCTATGTAGCTTAGACCTGCAGCGACCAGTACTACCGAGCCCATGTCCATGGTCACGCTCACTATAATGGGTGAGAGGGAGTTTGGTACGATATGTTTGAACAGGATGCGATTACGGCTAGCACCTATCGCCCTAGCTGCTTCGACGTAGGTGTTCTCCTTGACCGACAGCACCTGTGCCCGTATCAATCTGGCATATGGTGGCCACCAAACAATGATCAATGCCAACATAAGATTGATCAGAGTACGCTCCAAGATGGAAGCTATGGCCATGGCCAATATCAGTGCTGGTAAGGATAGGAAAACGTCCGTCAGGCGCATTATTAAATCGTCGATCTTGCCCCCGTAGTATCCGGACAATGCTCCAAGCATGATGCCTACTATCATAGCTGTGAACACCACGAACAAGGCGATGGTAATTGAGGTTCTAGCACCCCACACCAATCCATAGAGCATATCCGCACCCCATTTTCCTGTTCCAAGCAGATGACCAGGAGCTCCAGGTGGCTGAGGGTCTCCAAAATCTTTGGGGATGACCATCGGGTCTCCAAGGCCCGGAGGGGAGATGAAGGGTGCAAATAATGCAATAAGGACTATGCTCAGGACCATAATGAGCCCCATCATTGCAGTGATGTTCTCTCGGATGAGACCTAGAGAGTTCTTCAGCTCCTTTATCCTGGGTCTCAATTCTTGCGACAGCCCACCCAATCCGAGGGCCGTCATTGATGCCGATCCAGGCTTATTGGGGCGCACCTTCTGTGATCGTGCTTTCCCGGAACTCTTCCCTTTATTCTTAATTATCTTCAATTAGGCTCACCCCAGACGAACTCTTGGGTCAAGATAGGCGTACATGACATCAACTGCAAGGTTCACTATAACGTAAATGAAGGCCACCAATAGACAGAAACCTATGACGGACGTGGAATCCAGTACTCTGATCGATTGGGCCGACCATTTCCCAAGGCCTGGCCAAAAGAATATGGATTCTGTCAGGACCGCACCTCCCAGCAGACCTCCGAAAGCTAGCCCTATCACGGTGGTAGTAGGTATCATGGCATTTTTTCTCGCATGCTTCCAAATGACCGAACGATCGCTCAGACCTTTGGCCCGAGCTGTTCGGATATAATCAAGATTAAGCACCTCCAGCATGCTGTTGCGCATGATCCTTGTAACGATGGCAATGGTGCCGAACGACAAGGTGACCGCGGGCAATATTAGATGATATATTCCATTGAAGAACAAATCGAAATTACCGATCAACAAGGAATCGATCAGCAGAAAACCTGTATAACGTGGAATGTTCCCTTCAACTATGAACGATATATCGTAACGTCCACCTGCAGGGAACAATTTTAATTGGTAATAGAAAACAAATTGAAGTATCAATGCCAACCAGAAAATAGGCAGGGACACACCTAACAAAGAGACCACTCTGGTCACGTGATCGAACGGTTTGTTACGTCGAACGGCCGATCTCATCCCCAGGAATATGCCTATCCCAACGGCAATGATGATACTGACGATGGTCAATTCGAACGTGGCTGGGAAATATTTTAAAATGGCATCGGTGACTGGCAGACCAGCGGTCCGGGACCAGCCCCAATCCCCTTGGATGACCCCCTGTAACCAATAAATGAACTGGGTCCAGATAGGTTCATCGAAGTGGTATCTTTCAAAGACCTGTGCGATCTGACTCGGGCTCATCTTTTCGTTAATATAAGCGGCCGCAGGGTTGCCTGTTATTCGGGTCAGTGTGAATACGATTATCGAGACCCCGAGAAGAACTGGAATCAGCAACAGCAATCTTCTAATTATGTAATTGAGCAACCTCATTAGATTCAAACCCCGCTTGCCTGGATTTCATTACTGATCGGCTTTTTTCATTTAGATAATGGGTTTATAAAAAAATTAAAATGGGAAGGGGTTTAAATTTCGATCCTGGCTATGATCATATCCAACACGGTGTCGGCGCCAGCTCCCGCATCAACAGCCGGAACATCGGAAGCCTTCAAAAAGTCGGCTGCCTTGGTCAGGTTGAAGTCGTATAACGGGACATTCGCCGAATAACCGAACATACCCTCCGGGATAGGACCGTTTGGCTGTATGGCGGTGCCCTTCAGACCTGAATCGATGTACGTTGCGTAATCGAAGGCATGAGCGAAGGCCAGCCTAACGTTCTTGTCGGCGAAGAAATCCATCGGTACGTTGGTCTTTTCCGGGTTGGGCAGGGCGGTCAGGTTCAGAGCCTGGTTCAGACCCAGGAAGTCCACGTTGAAGGTACCTATGCCCTGGGTGATGTTGATTCCTGCAACACCCTCGACATCGGCCTTCTGGAACCTGGGTATGGCTGCGCAGTCGACGTCTCCAGCCTTCAGCAGCAGGATCCTGGTGGCGGCGTCAGCAACCTGTCGGATGATGACGTTCTTTATAGCTGCGGGCTCGTCCCAGTATGCGTCGTTGCGGACCATGCTGATATAATCGCTGGACTGCCAATCGACGAACTCGTAGGGACCGGTTCCGCACATGTGGTTATACATGTACAGGTAACCATCGTAGCTCATACCTCCGTTCAACTCCACATAGTCCTTGGAAATTACACCGCCAACGTTGTAGGCCATCACGTATAGGAAGGCCGGGTAGGCGCTGGTCAGGTTGATCTGTATGGTGTAGTCGTCCGATGCCCATATGGCATCATCTATGACATCAGCGGGGATGCCGGGGGTGAAGGTTGAATTATCGGCGCTGTAGGAACCCTGGTCATAATCATAGTAGTCGGGTATGGTGACCTGTCCTAACATCCAGACCGGTCCGTGAGGATCGTTCAGCATTAGCGCGCGGGCCAGGCTGTACTTCACGTCCTCGGAGGTCATATCGGTACCGTCGTGGAACACCACATCTTCCTTCAGATGGAAGATGTATTGAAGACCATCGGCGGAGATACCGCCGTTATCAACGGTAGGAACCTCAGTTGCTAGAACCGGTATAAGCTCGGATGCGGAGGTACCGTTGTAGAAGATCAAGTTCTCGTAGACGTTCTGCATGATCTCTCCACCGGCGGTCTCGTAGCCTACAGCGGGGTCCAAGCTCTCTGGGTTACCATCTATGGTGGCCATGACGAAAGTGTCCCCATCGTAGCTTGATGGGGCTCCAGCTGGAGCAACATCTGGCTTATCGAATGAGTTGTATATCAGACCGGATTGCATGGGGTTGAAATAATAGCCGCTGATCCAAGACCTCTCAGCATGGAACTGGGTCGCTTGAGCGGTCCAAATGAAGACGCAATCCTCGTACATGTCCATCTCCATATCTTCGTATGCTGCGGCCCTATCAGTAGTATTCAGAATAGACTGAGCCTCGACGATCATGGTATCCAGCGTGCTGTTGAAGTATCCTATCATGCTGGCATATGTTCCAGATGAATGATAGAAAGGCTGGACATAGTTATCGGGGTCAGCGTAGTCGGGGGCCCATCCAAGGAACATGGCAGGCATGGCTCCGTTCTTCCTGAGCTCAAGGTACTGGGCCCACTCGACTCCGGTAGCGGTTATCTCGATCTTACCGGGGTTCAAGGACTCAAGCCCCTGCTTCATTAATTGGCAGGCTAAGGCCCTGACGTCGTTCCCTGAGTTATAGAATAGTTCAAGTTTAAAGCCCTTATCCAACCAGTTCGTAGCCTCTGGTTCGGGCTCTTCATCTCCACCCATCAGCAACACGGCACCCACGGCGGCGACAACTAGTACAGCCACTACAATAATGGCTATTAACTTGATGTTCATGCCACCCTTGGCCGCGGCCTCAGGTTTGATTTCACTTCCTTCCATTCTCAATCCTCCTTTTTCTCCCTGTGATAATAAATGACTGGGAGATTGACGTTTGTATGCAATTTGTTGCTATAAATACCTTTGTCGATTCTAGACCCTCGAAAAAGGTATCCAGTAAGGTGAAATAGGGACTACTTTTTTGAACAATTTGAACTGTTTGTTATCCAACAATTAGCCAATATTATTGTCATTATGATGGTAAATAAGTATCAATTATTGGCAATATGAATAAATTTTCAAAAAGATATTATTTCATCCATTGTTTATAATTAGCAATATTCGAAAAAGAGCATTAAAAATCGTTGATCAGTTTTTTCGCCCACATCAGTTTTTTCTTCTTTATGAAGAGGTCACTACCTTCCTTGGGAAAAGGCCGATCAAAATCCCAACCTATCATTCGAATGTTCTCGACCCCGAAATGACGGGCGATCATGTAAGCCCGGTCACCATCGGTGAATCCTCCAAAATTATATACAACGCCAAAAGGCTGGCATTGAACCGTTGGAATAACAGGGCCTTTCAATATCGGTACATAACGTTCGATCGATTCAATATTGTCCGCATGAGCGTGCACAAAGATGAGCGCTCCCTTCGAACTAGCCTCGATCTCATATTGCACGTCGCCATCTAGATCGGAAACAATGATATCTGGCAAGATCCCCTGTCGCACCATTCTTCCCGTGGCCGAGCCGGCCGAGATGAGCGTGTCATCAATTGACATTCTGCTCAGTTCGTGTTCTAATGATGCCGCCGCTCCACATATCGACACTCGGCTTCCCAAACAATCGACAATCGTACGAAAATTCACTACTTGTCTGTCCTTAACAAGTTTCGCAAGGACAGTCGCTGACCTCGCATCCGCTCTAGCGTCATATCCGAAATCAGCCAGAATATCAAGGTATATCGGCTTCCAACGAGCCCATTCCATTCTTAAGCCTCAGGATACTGTTGAGGCTCGATCTCCCCCTCAACCTCAGGTGAGAGCTTGCGCGCGTATCCTTTGAGGTTCAAGTTAATGAGGCCGCTGAAACCCCCCAATAGGAATCCGATCATCACTTGCAGAAATATGACGTATTCCCCGTAATTAGGGTATCCGAAGATAAGGGTCGCCAGGTCAAATGACGCTTGAAGAATGAAGGCGATAGCGAACAGGCTGGTGCTGACTATCAGACTTGTGCTGTATATCTTGCCGAACGAGAGATAATGGTTGATGAACTTTCCTGTCTGGTAGGAGAAGAAGGCGAAAACCCACATCCAAAGGAGGATGCTTGATGTTTTCAATAGTAGGGATAGGGTGCTTGACTCAGTATCCCTTGTTAGCGAGTCCCAGGCAAAAAATATGCCTGCGAAGAACAAGATGGCCGCCATAATGGCGAAGGGGATCATCTGACTTCCGTTCATGACCCCTTCTGTAAAGCGCCTGAAAGAACTATCGATCCGTTCCGCCAACTTATATGCAAAAGATATCAGGTATATTCCAAGCACGAGGCTGATCATGCCCCATGCCATGCTCGCTACAATTTGAATATTGGCGTTCTGCTGCATTAGTTCGATGAACTGAGGCACTAGGTTGAAAAAACCAAGAACTGTCAGGACCAATCCCAGCGGGGTGAAGACCCGTTTCCTCATCTTATCGTCCTGCAGCATCTTCATGATGATGTAGTAGGTTCCTTCCACGGTCGGAGCCTGTTTTACCCAGACACGACGAACGGAATCGACCTTGACCCTTGAGAACACCATGGGATAGATGAACTCGTCCTCCGCTCCATCGCTGACCAGGACGACACGGTCCGGTTTGACGACCTCCAGGACGTTCTCCAATTGCGTGGTGAGGACCAGGTCCGATTCGTAACCGACCTTCACGTCCCCGCAGATCGTAGCGATCTCTACGTCCTCGCCTTTCTTCAGCATCTCATCGTACATGCCTAGAGCGGCCAGGACCGTGTTGACATCACTATCCTCGGCGTCCTTGAGACCCAATGCCATAACGGCATTGATGTTCTCCTCTCGACCAATGAAGGGGCTGTTTAGCCCAGCTTTCTTACCAAAATCGTCGTCCCGATCGACGCTGAGGATCAGTACCTTCATCTAACATATCAATCCAGCATTCTTCTATATTAAAATTGTGATAGAACAATTGAAAACGAGGCTCCCTTAGGTCATCGTTTATATCATTTTCTTATATCCAGGTAAAAAAGAATATAATTAGGGAGGGAGGTATCCGTCACTGAGATGGAGAGGAAACCTGGTTTTCAGGAATGCCCTAAATGTGGGTTACGTAATAAACCAACCGCCAAGCAGTGTGATTTCTGCGGGCAATCCTTGACCATCAGTGACGATTGGCAATCCCATGTCAAAGATCTTGAATCTCTCACTCGGTTGGGAGAATCCAAGACAATGGATCACAATACTTCCCGACGTATCGAATCGACCATCATACGTAAGGAAACTCCATCGATAAAATTGGTCGAGGTGAAGGCTATCGAAGGTCTCGATGAGATCGTCGAGGAATTGAAAGAACTCGATCCAACCCCCGAACCACAGGAGATCGTGGAGGAGGTACTGGCACCGGTTGTGATAAAGACCCCCGAACCACAGGAGATCGTGGAGGAGCCGACCATCGAACCGCTGAAGGAACCTCCTACGGTGTATGAAGTGGTTAGCAAGGATGAAATTTCGATCCCTTCGGTCGAGCAACTTGAGATCGTGGAGGAGCCGATAACCGAGGCCTCACCGGTAATCGATTCTGTAAAACCTACGGTCGTTCCGGTGGAGAAAAAACGCATCCCTGTCGAACAACAGGTGGCGACACATAAGAATGCGACGCCAAAGAGGAAAACTCCCGCCCCATTAGTTACTGGGGAGACCAAAACTGAACAGGCGGCGATCCTCCCGAGGTACTTACCGAAAAAGCAAGGCGAAATACGTTCTCTTGGATCACGATTTCATATCAGTGCTCAGAAGGCCATGGTCGTGCTCGTCATCGGAACCGCGCTATATTTTGTTGCTTTGACATTATCCGCGCTCGGATCCTTTGATAAATTGGGGGGTCTGAGCACAGGCGCCGTATCATCGGTCCTGATAATCTTTGGAGCGATAATGACTTATCCGTCGCTGAAACGAAAAATTTCAGGGGAGGTCTTTATTTGTCCAAAATGTCATGAGTCTGTGGAGAAGAACGAGAAAACCTGTCCCTCTTGTGGTGCAAGGTTCTTCCCTGAGGATTAGGTGCGTTCACGTGAGGCTCATCTGGCACATGCACTCATGCTTCGAGGTCGGTAATTCAGCGACTGTAGTGATCGATCCGCATGACGGTCGTTCCATCGGCGTCAAGCCACCATCACTGCGGGCGGACATTGTCCTCATAAGTCACGATCATTTCGATCACAACGCTATCCGGGTAGTTAGGGGGGATTACGTCCTCGTCAAGGATAAGGCGCCGAGGCAGATCAAAGGTGTCGATATACGCGGGATCAACGCCTTCCACGACGATGTGCAAGGGGAGAAGCGCGGCCGGGTAATTCTTTTCCAATTCACCATTGGTGGGGTACGGTTCTGTCATCTTGGAGACCTCGGACATCCGCTGACCGATAACCAGATCGAGGAGATCGGTCCGGTCGATGTATTATTCATACCTGTCGGGGGAACTTTCACCATCGATGGTCAACAAGCGCGAGAACTGGTACTTTCCGTGAAACCGAAGATCGCCATACCCATGCACTTTCGTGTCGGGGGACTATCTTTGTCGATACAAACCGTTGATGAGTTCCTGCGTGGAATTCCTGAAGATAAGGTCATACGCGTCGGGAACGAGGTTGATTTCGAACTCGACGAACTGCCTGAAAAAACTGAATACTGGGTGTTTTCCCAGTAAGATCACGATATGATATCCAACGCTTCTTCCACTCGTCCCTGTTCGATAGGGGTGCTGCGGGAACCTACGACTCCACCCTTGCTGTTGGCCACGATGCTCGATCCGACGTAGGGAGCACCATAGTTCAAGGTGGTTATTTTCGGATTCACCTTGAATATGCGTTTCAGCATTGAAAGATCATCTTCGCTGGAGGCGGGATGGCATATCAATCCTTTATTGGTGACCTTGCAGACCGAGCCTACCGTGTTCTGTTCGGCCACGGTGCCTCGGAAGACCTCCACGTTGAAGATCCTCCCAAGCTCGCGAACTGTCTTATCACTCATTTCCGGATTGATCAGGCAGCCGTTATCGTTAACAAGGATGTTATTACCGCAGGCATTGAGGCGATCCTCCAGCCGGACAACGGTCAGACCGGGAAAGGCTTTGATCTCTTCATCTGTGGCGAAGTACGTGACCGCCGCTCCATAGGAGTTCATAGCCACTAGGGCGCCGATCAAATTGGTACTGGCTATCGTTCCTTGAGAGCATTTCACGACCAATGCCGTGGAGATGTCATCTATGTAACGATCATCCGAGTCCTTAGGCAAAAGGGCCATGGCCTCGTTGGCCACGGTGTAAACGCCCACGAACTCTATGCCATTATAGTCAGAGACCCGCAACATTTTTCAGTTCTCACTCGGACGGGAGAGAGACCTCGACCAGGCCATCCTCGAAACGTACCGCCTTCACACGCATTTTGCTTGGGGGTGCGGTCCTTCCCTGAGCCCAGATGGCCTCATTGACCTTGGGGTCGATCCAAATGTCCTTTTGATCGGCCTTCATATGTCGGGCGACGTACTCTCTTATCTCTTTCACAGCTCTATTGGACCGGCCGGTGGTAGGGACCATCTTGGTCTTTATCATCGGTATGTTGTAGACGGACTCTTTCTCCTCTGCCATTTCCATCACTCCTTAAGCTTGCTGTGGCGCCAGTTCCTTCTCATAGGGTGGCGTAGGAAGGTACGGCTGGTCCTCATCATGACCCATGCCGGTACACGGCGGTTCTGTTTGATCTTCTTCATCAATCGTGCCTTCATGGCGGCGTGCTTGTTGCGTGCCATATTATAACCTCTCAATGCTAATTTCCCTCTTCTGAGGGGATACCTTCCTGAGTATCTGCTTCAGGGTGGGCTCGTCTATCTGTGAGTTTATCTGACCGGCCTGAGCCAGTCTGATGAGCTGCTCCTCGACGGAGCGGGCGATATCCGGATAGGCCATCCGGACGTTGGCCAGGCGGTCCCTGGCCTCGGGGGTCAACAGCTGGCGAAGAATTGCTTGCCTCTGTGCCTCCATTGCCTGGGACTGCTGTTCCATCGCGGCCTGATTCTCTCCCTGCTGTTGCAGTTGAGCCATCTTACGCCGACGCAGGTCAGAGAGTTCAGCATCTTCCACGGTGTATCACCTCGTTCAAATGGAGTCGACGACTTCTTTGGCCGCATTGTCAAGAAGGGCCTGTCCCTTGGGTGTGACCATGCGTCCGTTGTTCTTGTTCTTTGCCACCAATCCGGAGGATTCCAACTGCATCAGGGACTTCCTGATGACTGAACGGCTTCCCTTGACGGCCCTGTTAGGCCTGGAGCCGCGGTCGACGAATCCACCGTATTCAGCAGCAAGCTTGGAGGTGCCGATGGGGCCCTTTACATAGACCTTTCTAAGAACCGAAGCAGCCCTGGTATACCACCAGTCGGGTTGAATTGGCGCCTTCTCCGTATGTACGCCAGTCTTAGCGAACTCTGCCCATTCAGGAGGGTTCACTGCCCCAGAGTCTTTCAACTTCCGGGCCACATTTTCAATCAATTTATCGGAGGGCGCATCATAGACCGTAACCATATTAACCAACCTCAATGAATTTTAGATATTGACTAGACCAAAGGGTATGTTCGGCCACTAATATGGTACCTATATAAAAGAGTTTTGTCCAGCAGCGCCCCGCCTGGTACCATTGTCCAGAAAGGGCCGGTAGCTCAGCAAATTTCCGTCATTATGAAATGAATGCTGTGGATGACAAATCGCAACGCGGATATAAAATGATGTCAGCGAATGATTTGAAATATGCGTCAATCCTTAATTGGAAACGTGAAGACCGTCGTCGCGATAACCGGAGCCTCCGGCATCATCTATGGTATTAGGCTTTTAGAGAAGCTTGAGGGGGAGAAGGCGCTCATAATAACGGAGACGGCCAAGAGGATCCTCGAGGCGGAGACCCCCTATTCTGTCTCTGACGTCGAGTCCCTGGCCGATGCTGTATACCACGAGGACGAGCTCTTTGCCCCGGTGGCCTCGGGAAGCCATCGTTTCCAGGCCATGGTGATCTGTCCATGCTCCGAATCCACCTTGGCCAAAGTGTCCCATGGCATTGCCGACAATCTTGTGACCAGAGCCGCGGCGGTGTGTTTGAAGGAAAGGAGAAAATTGATCATCGTCCCTCGGGAGACCCCATTGAGCGCGATCATGCTGCGTAACTCATTAAGATTGACCGAGGATGGGGCGTGCATCCTACCGGCAAGTCCGGGTTTCTATCCTAAGCCTCAGAGCATTCAGGAGCTGGTGGACTTTCTGGTCGGCAAGATATTGGACCAGTTGGACCAGCCGCACGAGCTTTTCCACCGCTGGGGCGATTAAGCTCACTCAACCAGGATGGCCGGGCGTCCCGGTACGGCCTGGCGAGATTTCCCTTGCGGGTCTGGTGTACCAGGTTCTCCGGCTACATGTACTTCCACGTGACAATTGTATTCCTCGCTCAGGAAATTGAGGCAGCCGGAAAGGAAGGCGTGCTCGTCAAAGCTCTGCCCCGTCCGTTCGATCTCCGATGCGGAGCGTTTCATGAATTCCTCGGCCAATTTTCGGGCGTAGTCCGAGGCACCCTTGCCGTGACCGCGTATCTCCTGATCGGTCATTGCCGCCTTGGTCAAAGTGGGTATCTGCAGTTCGTTCTTTGCCGACAGGTCCAGGGCCATTTTCATCACCCGGTATTTCCAAGGGGCCGCAGTATACAACAGCATCCTGCTGGGTTTGATACCGGTGACCTTGAGGATCTCATTGGCATCGTTCATCATGGCCTTGAGATACTCCTCAGCCCTTTCCTTGGCGATATCGACATCGTTTTCCTGCACCTGGGGGAACGCGGCCGATGAGACCATTCCATTCCGCCCGGAAGATTCCCACAGTTCCTCGGCGGTATGAGGTGTGATGGGCATCATCAATGGAAGCAGCATGTCCATCACCCGCGAGATCGTCACGGAGTTGGAACCGCCTCTTCTTTGATACCACCGAAGATCGTTGAACGCTTCGAAATATACCTCGGTGGCCAAGGAGCGCAGGTCGTAACCCTTCATATGATCACGGACTCGAAGCACTCGGCTGGCCATGCGTGATATGAGCCACCCGTCCACATCATTGGGCATGCCATTCAAGGTCATGAGGTCCAATAAGGTCCGTTCCATCTTTTCGGTGCGGGCGGTATAGCTTTCCACCGCCTCGTTATCCCATTCGACATCGGCGAAGGGTGAGGCAATGTGGGCGTAATAGAGGCGCAGAGCATCGACCCCATATTTCTCCGCGGCTCCTGGGATCGGTTGGGCACCACCTTTCGACTTGGATATCTTGCCTCCTTTTCCGATGATGTACCAGTTGACGAATATCCCTTTCGGGAGCATCTCCGGCGGCAATATGGCCACGTGGTTCAACAGGAATGCCGGGAAGTGCACGGTCATGTGCTCCTTGCCACCGAGGTTCATGTCCAACGGATACCAGTAATGCACCTCGTCATGGATCTGATGCAGCAGTTCCGCGGTTACGCCAGTTACTTCACTGACCTTCTCGAACGAACCTTTATCTAGAACAACCAGATCGAAGAACTCCTCGGTCATCTGCTCGGCCTTTAACCGTCCATCGTTGGCGAACTTCGATATTGCATAGTAAAGAGGGTAGAGCGTTGAATCCGAGATGGCCTCGATGATCCATTTCTCATCGAACGGGAAACGTGTCCCGATCCAATTTCCCTGGCGAACGCAGGCTCGTTCACGGAACCATTCCAGCACGGCATGGATGTTGATGCTATATTCCGCCGGGAAGATGTCCATGGACCGGGCCTGTTCCTTGGCCGCTTCGGTGATCTCCAGATTGGCATAGTCGATGAACCATTGGTCATCGACCCTCTTGATGACCACCGGCTCGCCACAGCGGCAGATCACCGTCTCGGAGAGGTCGTACATGACATCAGCCTCTCCAGATGCGAGCATTACCTGCTTCATCCTATCCTTGGCTTCCATCACCGGGAGGCCGGCGTATTCGCCGGCGGTCTGGTTCATCCGGCCGGTATGGAAACCTTCCTTGTACACCAGCTTCTTGGCGTCTTCCAGCCGGGGATCTCCAGGAGCCTCGATGCCCATCTTCTCCGTCACTTCCACCGCTGGCAGAGAGGACCAACCTTTCATCTCGATGATAGCTATTGGCGCTATAGCACGAACCTCATCCACATCAAGGCCGAACTTCAATAGGGTCGTCTCATCCCTCTGAAGGGCCCTCAGGGATATCCAATCATCCGGAGAATCGGATGGAACGGACGTTACCAGGCCGGTCCCGACGTTGGGGTCGCAAAAGTCCGCTGGTAAGGTCAATATCTCCCTATGGACCATCGGCGCCACGCATTTCTTGCCTATGAGATCGGTACCTTTCAGCTCCTCCAATCTCTCCAGGCCGTCCTTCTGATAGGTGAGCTTTTTAAAGGCGGCCTCGCTGACCACCCAAACCTCGCCGTTGACGTTAACTTTGACGTAATCGGCCTCAGGGTTCACCCAGAAGTTGGTCTGGCCAAAAACGGTCTCCGGTCGTAAAGTAGCGGCGACCAGGTACATGTCATCGCATTTGAACTTGAGCAGGGTGTACTCCACGGTCTCGGCGCCGCCACCGCATTGGATGTCCGTTTCCGAGGCGTCGATGGCCACTGGACCATGACATATGCAGGCTGGCGCGAAGTACGGTTTCTGGATCAGCAGTCCTCTTTCCATTAATTTGCGGAACTGCCATCTGATGAACATCTGGTAATCCTTGTTTATCGTGGAGGTGAACCGTCTCCAATCGCTCAGGAAACCGAAGCGTTTCCAATACTGGTTAATATAAACGTCGTTGAAGAACTCGACGACCTTTATCGGGTCCTCCAGCTCGTCGAGCATTTCGAGGGGGCAGGTGTTCCCGCAAAGGTAATCGACGGTCTTCTGGTCCCTGCGAGCGATCCTGGCGGCCAAGCTTATAGCCCCGTTCCCCGTGGCGTGCGTACCTACGGGGAACATGACGTTGAACCCTTCCAGCCGCTTGTAGCGGGCGATGGCGTCCACATAGGTGTAGCCGCGCATGTGCCCGACATGCAGGTACCCGGTGACCCCAGGGTAGGCGAAGATGAGCATGAACTTCGGTCTGCCATCCATCTCAGCTTCGTGTATTCTGGAAGAGTACCATCTTCGCTGCCATTTCTCCTCCAATTCGCTCGACCTGCTGGACATCAGTTCACCTTGTGATGCTGCCTGATTGGAAAGACCTTAATTAATGATTTCGAGGATTAGGGGGGAAAGACCCCTGCAATATATTCTGAGATGCGGAGAGGATATCTCGATGGCCTCAAGGTCGTAGGGCATGATCATCAGTATCTGCCTCCAGCTCCCCCTCCGCCAGACCGGCCTCCGCCAAAACCGCCACGACCGCCGCCGCGGGACAATAATAGGAAGAGGAGGAACAGAGCACGTCCACGGGTGACGATCAAAACTGCTACCACCACGATGATGGCGATGACCCACTGCCACCAGGTGAGCGGTATGCCGCCGATGGGATAGGCCGGATCTCCGGACTGCGGCGCCTCATACTTATCGATGATCTCCGCCCCCAGGTAGAGGGCCATATTGTAGACGGCGCTATCGTAATCCTCCACCTCCAGATAGGGGACCACCTGGTCCTGCGCCACCCGGTTTACGAACGTGGGCGTCAGGACGCCTTCCAGACCGTATCCCACCTCCACCTTCCATTCCTTGGTTTCGGTGACGATCAGGATGAGCACACCGTTATCCTTCCCCGCCTTCCCCAGCTCGTTCAATTGAAAGGTGCGTAGAGCGAACTCGTTGGCCTCACGTGGTTGGGTGCTATTGACGATCAGCACCGCCATCTCGCAGGAGGTGTTATCGTCGACGAAATAACAGATATCATCGACCGAATAGTAAGAATCCAGAGAGAGCGCGTTGACATTATCGGTGACGTAATATTCCAGGGTGGGTATGCCTTCGAAACGCGTGTCCTTCGGAGGAAAGATGGCCGGGACTATAACGAGGAAGATGAGAAGGGCCGCGATCACGATCGCCGCCGATCCCAACAGCACCCGGCCGGTGCGGTTCATTACCTAGCTCACATCCCCTGTGAGTAGTACACCGCCTCTTGGAAGCCGAAAGCGCCTGCGAACAGCACATTGGGGAAGCTGCGTATGGCTGTGTTGTATTCCCTCACCGCATCATTGTAGAATATCCTGGCCGCGTCGATCATCCCCTGGGTGGAGGATAGCTCGGCGATGAAATCTCTCATGACCTCGATCGATTGCAGAACAGGATAGTTCTCATAGGTAGCTACGAACAATAACATGTTACGATCAAGCTCTTCTGTGGCATTAACGTTGGCCGCTGGATCTCCCCTGGAGTTTAACCAGTTGGTCCTGGCATTAGTGATATTCGTTAATAGGTTCTGTTCAAACAGCAAAGAGGCATTGGCAGCGGCACTGACTGCGGGGATCAATTCTATTCTGCGTTGATACCGAGCCTCGATGTTGCCCCAACCGTTCTCCACCTCCTGTTCCTTGGCGATCATGTCGTTATAGGCCAGGATGATCATCATGACAACGATAAGTACAGCTACCGCGGCGATTATACCAGCGATCAGCCCCTTGCTGAGACGAAGCTCGGCCATGTTCACCTATTATCAATGGTGGTTTTTTAATCTTTTTATGCTAAGGTCTCCCCATGTCAGAACCCAGGTACCACTCCGCCCTCACCTTTTATGAAAGGCAGGTATATCAACCGGGCATCGTGGACCTGTAACTGGTAATCGAGGTACTGCAGGGTACCTGGTTTCTCCGCTTCCATGGTTACGATGACGAAATCGGCCATCTTCATCGCCTCTTCCTTGGGAACCACTGTCGGGGCTCTCTCCACATTATTGAAGTCCAAGCGCAGCGAGTACATGGGTTGGGCCTCGGTCAAGTTCATGGCCCACCTCTTGAACTCATCGACATCCGTTTCCCAGGCTGGTATATAGATGAAGATGTTGCCGCCATTGGCCGTACCCTTCAATAATCGGCCAAGCTTATGCAGCATGCCACCAGCCACATTGGACTGGTTTATCGTGAACCCGGAGAACAGACGCCAGAAGGGCATATAGACCCGGTCCGGGGGAGAGTTCGTATGGAACTCGGCCACATCGAAATCGATGACATTGATCCCGCCGTCCCTTATGTGCATTGTCTTACAGTGGGGGCAATAGAAAGCCAGGTCCCTGACCTTGGAATAGATCGGTTGTTGGCAGTGCGGGCATTTGATCTGCAGGACCTTCATCGGTTGAACCTCCACTTAGTACCGGTGATCTTGAAACCTTTCAAAGGGTTACCCAATTTCTTATCATCGAAATCACCGTCTATTATTTCCGAACCGTGCCGGAAGAACATGTAGGTGAATCCAAGGATCACAGCTCCGACGACAAGCCCACCTATGGCGATGGTCACATCCTCAGCCCCGATGCCGAAGGCCAAGCCCGCGGCGCCTATCAAACCGCCTATCGAGGTCCCCCCGGTCACCGCTAGGCTTTGGTAGAGCGGATCACCCGGAGCCCTTCCGGAAAGAACGTTGCCGGTGACCCCGTCGATCGTTGCCATGTACATCCTCTCCCCATATGCATAGCGCACTACCCATACTGGGTAATAGATCATGCTCAGCCTCTTCGGTATGACCGTCATCTTCTCGAAGGTCACGTGCGGCACGTTGGCGTCATCCCGGGCATCGCTCATCGCTCGCTGTTTGGACAGTTCCACCGTCTCGTCCTTGCTAGTGGTGCTCTCGAAGGTCGGAATGCTCTCGAAATCAGTGAACGATACCTCTCCTGAGTTGTTCCTCAGGTACTTGATGCCGAGATCGCCGGGGTCGCAGGCGATGTTAGTGTACCGATAGTCCCGCAGGACCATCTCCTCTTTCGGTATGCGCTCGGTATGGGTGTTACCGTGCTTATCGGTGTAATGCCTTTCTTCATATCCACATATCCATCCAGCGACCCTGGTGGTCGTGCTCCAGAAAGGTAGGTAGATGGGATAGCATTCCATCAATCGACCTTTCTTCTTCAGGTCCCTTGCCTTCAACCCCTTGCGCCACCATTGCTCCGTAGCCCGTAACACGCTGTCCTTGTTCTGCATGTTCTTATAGGCGATGGTGATGACGCCAGCGTCTCCCTCTACCCACAGCAGGGAATCGCAATATTGGCAATTGATGACGTTATCTCCCTCACTGATCTGTATGGCACCGCCACAGGAGGGGCAGTTCAAGCCTACGCTGACAGACAAGGTCACATCCTCCTGGCAACGAAGTTGGCCACTAGGAACACTGCGGCCACGGTCCCTACCATCATCATCATCGCAGGCAGCGGGTAGTTCGATACCAGCAATCCTTCTACCAGAAAGGCCACGAACCCGATGCTGGCCACGGCCATGTAAGCAACTGAGCTCCGCTGAGGGAAGTCGGCGGAGAACACCTCGCCCGATGAGGCGCTGATGACCACCACGAAGGTGCGCTGTTCGAAGACATAGTCCAACCTCCATATGGGAAAGTAGACCAATGCCTGTTCCTTGGCCGTTCCCGGCAGGTCATTTAGATAGGTGGTCATTTCGATGTCTGGCTTGACCAGCTCTGCACCTGAGCTGTCGAACTTATCATCGAATATCTTCAGGTCACCGCCTGGCACCTTCAAACTGTGCAATCCGGGCAAGGTCGTGGAGGCGGCAGGTTCCACGTGAACCTGTTCCATGCCATTAACGTCCCGTTTGAACATGTATACCGGAAAGTATTGTTTCTTCAATGAGGAGATCTGGGCCAGCTTGTCCAGGTCCTTGGCCTTGGTTGAGCCTCCGCCCCAGCGTCGAAAGACACCTATGGCATCGTTCTCCCCCATGGCGAAAGGTAATGCATAATAGAATCCGGCCCCGGAACGGTCGACATAGATCTGAGAGGAGCAGTAGGAACATTTTACGAACTTGTCCCCCACATCGAACTCGACCGGTGCCCCGCACTTGGTGCATTTCATGCTGGCCATTTGAACACCTTAGATGCCAGTACCACATTCGGGGCAGAACTTTGCGGACAATGGCAGCTCTTTGCCACACTTCGGGCATTTCATATTTCCTTTCAACTGCTGTCCGCATTCCAAGCAGAACTTGGAATCCGCCGGGACCTCCATACCGCACTTTTTACAGGTGATCTTCTCCGCCTGCATTTTGTTACCGCAATTACGACAGAACTTGGCCTCAGAAGGATTTGGCGCATTGCATTTGGGACAAGGGACCATGTTCGTAGATTGTACCGCTTCCGCGGCCGGAACCGCTGGTATCGCGCCAGGGGCGGGTTGCTGCGAGCCTTGTCGTACGGCATCGACCATCATGTAACCGGCACCGAACCCTGCACCTATACCTACACCCGCAGCTGCTGCGCCTCCCGACGTGTTGGTGGCGGCCTCGCGCATGGCCTGTCCGGCCTGATACGTGGCGTAATTGGTGTTCAATATCTGCATGGATGCACGAGTGTCTACCGCCTTCTGAACCTCGTCCGGAAGGGAGATATACATACCCGAGACCTTGTCGATAATGATGCCATAAAGGTCGAAGTGGTCCTTCGTCTTGGAAAGAATTACCTGTTCAATGTTGGTCAGCTGGCTGGCGAGATCCGCAACTCCCATGCCTTTGTTCTTCATGTCACCGATGGCGTTGTAGATCAGTACCACCATCTGCTCCTTGATGCGCTCCTCCACCTCGGCGGAGGTTGCGTAGTTCAAAGTGCCCAAGAACTGGTTGACGAAGTTCTCCGGGGAACCGACCTTGTAACGGAATTCACCGAAGACCCTGAGGTTGACCATGCCGAACTCAGCATCCCGGAATTGATAGGGTTGCTTGCTGCCATACTTTCCGTCGAACACCTTCTTCTGCAGGTAAACGACCTCAGCATGCTGTCTGACGCCCGATAAGGCCTCAATGACCTTGCCAATGATGGGGGCGTTGAGCGAGGTAAGAGCGTAACGGTCTGGGCGGTCCAGGTATGCCAGTGCTTTACCGTCCCGGTAGAACACGGCGATCTCATCCTCCCGCACCACTATGTTATCATTGAAACGAATGTTGCGGGGCATGCGGTACATGATATTGCTCCGCTTCTCCCCGTCCTCCCATTTGAATGTCTCTGCACCTATCAAGCTCATTTGTTCACAACCCCGTTCCAGTGATAGCGGTCTTTCGGCGATTGAATCGTTCCTCGAGGCCCGTCACTCTGTACCTCACAGTATCGATCGCGAACATCAGGTCGTTATCGTTTCCCGACGTGATCATCTCGGGCACGTTTATCAAGGCCTGGTCAATGAATTGTAGGCTCTCGATCATGGAGGCGTCATACTCATATAGACTGTCCAGCTCTCTTTCCTTGATCTTAATGTCGGCGGATATTCCGGAATAACCGACCTCGGCGTGGGCCATTTTACCTTCTATCTTTTTAAACAGGTTGATGACACCGCCGATCTCCTCTAATGCATCGGACATGGGATCCTTGCGCACCAGGGCGCTTCTGGATTCCTCCAACTGGGTCCTCTGCAGACCTAGTCTTTTGGCCAATTCCGCCCTCAGCATGCGGTCGGAATCCCGGATGTCCTCCCTGATACGATAGCCACGAAAACCCGGTATGACCAATTGGATCTTCTTTAGTATTCCTCGGTCATCTTCCACCTTATCCCTGATGTCCGGCAAATGAACCCACTCCTTGGCCCATCATGATATGGCGGTGTATTAAATTTTGGTTTACATACGCTCTCGAGTCATCCCATTGGAGGGACCGTGCTTGCGATAGTATCTTCTCCCAAGTATGTAACCGATCAAGGCGAAGGGTACGATCAATAGGAAGGCCAACACCTCAGCCGTTAAAAAATAGACCACGTCTCCAATTAGGATACCGACCGCAGCTCCCCAGATCGTACTTAGATATTTAACGTTAAGACCCAACTTGGAACACCAGGCATTGTTAATTGTTTTTGATTATAAACATTATCCTCCATATCCTATCTGTTTTCACATACGGTATGTATATGATTTAGACAAATAGTCGGTTATTCTAGTACTGGCCAATTAATTTTAGACATTTATCTATATACTATATAATGTAAATGAGCAATCATCTAATTTGTTTTGGGCAATATTCATATATGGACAACCAATCCAAGCAGAATATAGTTTTACAAGGAGCGTGAAATCAACCTTGAACACCATAGAAAACAGTAGGTCGACAACAGGCACTAAGACCCGGGTGCAGGATATCAGCCCGGTCAATGGCATGTGCCCCATCTGCGTTGAGGATTGCAACGTGCTTTGCGAGGTAGGTAAATCCGCCTTCCGGGGTCGCGAGGTCCTATACCCGATCCCTGAGTACTTCGGAAAGAGCACTGCCGCCTCCAATAAGGATTTTCATCTCGACTGGTCGCATTTTCAGATCATGGCTGAGCTCATAGGTGCCTATGGCATCGAACCAACTTCTGACAAGGCGTTCTTTGAGAACGCCGATGTCACCACCTATGTTGCTAGTCATTCTAAGAACCCCATCCCGCTCAAGGTACCTCTGGTGATCGCCGGTCTGGGTTCCACTGCCGTCGCCAGGCGTCACTGGGATGCTATGGCGAAAGGCGCTGCCATAAGTGGAATAATTCAGACCGTGGGCGAGAACGTGTGCGGAATGGACCACGAGTCCACGTACAGCAAGGGCAAAGTTACTCACTCCCCCGATCTGGAGTTCCGCGTCAACTCCTTCCGTGAGCTGTGGGACGGCAAACACGGAGGCATCGCCGTTCAGACCAATGTCGAGGACCAGCGTGGCGGCGTGGACGAATACGCGCTGTCCAAGTTGGAAGTGGACATCATAGAAAGGAAATGGGGACAGGGCGCCAAGGCCATCGGCGGCGAGGTCAGACTCACCACTTTGGAGCGGGCCCTGGAACTGAAGAAGAGGGGATACCTGGTGTTGCCAGATCCTGAGGACAAGGATGTTCAGGAGGCGTTCAAGAATGGTGCGTTCAAGAGCTTCGAGAGGCATTCTCGCGTGGGATTCCCTGAGCACAAGTCGTTCGTCGAGGATGTCGAGGACCTAAGGTCCAAGGGTGCCAAGTATGTCTTTTTGAAGACCGGGGCCTATCGACCTGAGGTAGTGGCCTTCACCATGAAGGCGGCATCAGATGCCAGGATCGATATGCTGACCTTCGATGGAGCTGGCGGCGGTACTGGTATGTCCCCGGTTCCCATGATGAACGAGATGAGCACTCCGACGGTGCATCTTCAGGCACAGATCATGATGTGCGCCAAGGCCCTAAAGGAGAAGGGCAAGTTCATACCCGACCTGGTCATGGCTGGTGGTTTCGTCAACGAGACACAGATCTACAAGTCCATGGCCATGAGCAATCTTGGCGATGGGCCCCTGGTGAAGGCCATCGCCATGGCCCGTGCTCCTTTGTTGACGGTAATGAAGAGCTACAACTACGTGAAACTGGCCGAGGCGAACAGTCTGCCCGCTGGTTTCGCTACCTGCTACGGCACCAACCCCCGTCACTTCTTCATCAACGCTCAGGAGATCGAGGACCGCTTCCCTGGAAAACTATTGGGTAAGGACATACCCTATGGTGCAGTTGGCGAGTACACCTACTTCGAACGCGTGGGAGAAGGCCTGAAGCAGCTCATGGCCGGCAGTCGCAAGTTCAAGTTCCAGTACATCGAACGTGCGGACATCGCCTCCCTGACGCCCTATGCCCAGAAGGTCACTGGAATAGAGACCCTGGAGAACATGGCGGAAAGGGTAATGATGCCCATGATGGAAAAATGGTGAACGACCGCATCAAACCTCTTCAAACCCTTTTTCATTTTATTCCCCACACAAATTTATTTAAAAGATGATTTCATAATCATTGATGTTCGACGGGATAAGGGGATTCGAAAGTCCCATCGGACCAATGGGAGGAAAAACGCAAAGGGGTTAATGGTCGGTGACGACCGGCTTTCCAAACCATTTCCAAACCTCTTATTACCCTTTCTTGCCTTTTATTGAACATTCGAGACTCCAGTATGGGTAATCAGAAGATAACTATCGAGATCGACATAGGGATCGAGAATGCGGCGTACACTAATGATCTGCCTGCACTATGATAGCACCATCCCTTCCTCCGCCCTGATGGTTGCAGATGTTCGTTCTTTTCGTCCCTGGGCTTGAACGACCGGTCTGTTCATATCACCATTTCACATCTCCATCCATACCAATGGCCCGGGTGTCAAGGGTAAGTTAGATTACCTTGCAGCTTCGTTCATGGAACTCATGGCAGAGGAAAGAAAGGGAAATCGTCTTGTCGGGGAGAGGAGCCCCTATCTTTTACAACACGCGTATAATCCGGTGGACTGGTATCCTTGGGGGGAGGAAGCGTTCGCAGCTGCCATAGATCTCGACAGACCCATTTTCCTTTCCATAGGGTATTCTTCCTGCCACTGGTGCCACGTGATGGAACGGGAGAGCTTCGAGGACCTTGATGTGGCCCGCCTTATGAACGAGACGTTCGTCAACATCAAAGTGGACAGAGAGGAGCGTCCGGACGTTGACAGCCTGTACATGAAGGTCTGTCAGATGATGACCGGTGGCGGAGGATGGCCGCTTACCATCATAATGACCCCGGACCGGGTCCCATTTTGGACCGGGACCTACCTGCCTCGTTTTTCCAAACAGGGAATGACCGGCATGCTAGAACTCGTGCCGGCGGTGAACAAGGTCTGGCGGGAAGAAAGGGATGATATCAAAGATGTGACGGTCAAGGTCCTGGAGATGCTCGATTCGTTCGAACGAGACCCAGAGGAGGGCGATGTCTCAATGTTACCACTGCTCGCCCTGGAGCGATTGAAGGAGGATTACGAACCCAAATATGGTGGATTTGACGGGGAACGCAAATTTCCCTCTCCACATAAGTTGATCTTCCTCATGCGGTATTGGAGGGAACATCACGATCAAGTGGCCCTTGATATGGTGATCAAAACGCTGGATAACATGATCAAGGGGGGGATCAGAGACCACGTCGGAGGGGGCTTCCACAGATACTCCACAGACCCCCGATGGCACCTGCCCCACTTCGAAAAGATGCTTTACGACCAGGCATTGATATTAATGGCCTTGGCCGAAGCCTACGCCATCACCTCCAAACAGGAATACCGTCAGGCCGCCGAGGAACTGATAGTGTACGTGGAAAAACGTTTGACCTCGCCCGAAGGCGGCTTCTTCTCCTCCGAGGACGCTGATGCGGATGGCGAGGAGGGATCTACCTATCTTTGGACATACGATGAGCTGTCCTCGCTCCTATCCGCGGAGGACATGGTCATCTTCAAGGAACTCTACGGGATCTGGGATTCGGGAAATTATCGTGATGAGGGGACCCGTATGAGGTCGGGCAAGAACGTTCTGCATCTCACCTCTTTCGTAGCCGAACATGCCACGAAGAAGGGGATGGACCCGGTCACCCTAATGGCATGGGACGTTGATCTGCGGGAAACAATGAGATCGAAAAGAGATCAACGGCCTGACCCTGCCCTCGACGACAAGATATTGACGGATTGGAACGGGCTTATGATCGTCGCCCTATGCAAGGCGCATCGTTACCTAGGTTCGGAAAGAGCTTTCCGCATGGCTAAACAAGCGCTCACCTTCTTGGAGGAAAGGATGGTGGTCGATGGGGAACTATATCATAACAGCCGAATTGGACATATGGGCGCCCTATCCTTCCTCGATGACCACGCATGCCTGGCTTGGGCCCATTTGGAGATGTATTTTCTGACCCACGAGGCGAAACAGTTGGAGAGGGTACTGGTCCTCACTGAGCAGATGATAAACCTATTTACCGACAAGGAAGAGGGCGGCCTCTTCATGTCGCGGGAAGACCCGTTGTTACTGGTTCGCATCAAGGACCTTTATGATGGTGCCGCACCCTCGGGCAATTCCATCGCCTATTACATATTGGTACAACTGGCAGCCATGTTCAACGACGCGAGGATCGTATCGGTCGTGGAGGGCAGCGAGCGTCATTTCCTGAAGGAACTTCGGGTAGTGCCCTCATCATATGCCATGTTCATCAATGGGGTCCTCATGAAGGAGATGAGCAAAACGTTGGAGATATTCGGGCCCGGGAACTTTCATATCGAGGGATACCACCCTCATCTTCTGACCACAATGGCCGAGCACCTGGAGAAGGGCGCGGTTCGTCAAAGACCTTCCTACCGCCTTTGCCTCAAAGGCACCTGTCTGCCGGAAACGGAGGACTTGACGGAGATCAAAAGGATGTTAAAGTAGATCGAAGGCCGCCGCCAATGCTCCGTCCTCCGCCATGGCCACCGTGGGGGCGGTGCCGATGATTATGGCATCTCCGTCACGGATGTTGAATACGGAGCGAAGCAGGGCGGTAATAGCTGGATCGTGCTCGTCCAGCTCGTAGTCCGGTGGCACTATCATCTTACCACCCCTTACCACCAGGGTGGTAGCGCCATCCGCCCCGGCCATGATGGCCGAGTCTCTCTGCTCGACACCCATCTTGATCTTGTCACCGTTATTGCTCATCTGCACCGCCACGCACTCCAGCCCCAGGGCGATGGAGCCATGACCGATGTTGGCGATCTTGATGGGAAGATTCGATAGGAAGTCGTTTCCGTGGCGAGTGATCTTGACCCCGGTCTGCCGAATGTCGATCATATCAAGGCCACGCAGGTACTCGATTATCGTCCGCATACTGCCTTCGCCGATGCCCACCGCGTCCGCTATGTGCTTTCTTCCTTTGCGTTTCTGGTCCGAGAGCGCCATCAACGTGCGGTAAACGTGATGGTTTCCAAAGCGGTGCACCGGACCGTAGCGTGGCAGATCGACGAGCTTCATGCTTCAGAACACCGTTACCTGTCCTTTTACAACTTTCTCCGTCACCTTACCAATGTTATCTAGCCATTCGTCAGCGATGGCGTAGGCTTCCTTCTGCCACTTCTTGAAGTCCGCACCGGGGGCCATGAACACTTGAACGCTGCAGGTCTCGGGATCGCTGATGTGACGACCGATCTGAGACAGAATACGCACATTGGCTTCCAGGATGTTGCCGTTGCTCTTCTTCACGATATCGTTGGCGATCCAGTTGGCCAGGATGTTGTACATCTTGCCCACGTGGGTGACGGGGTTCTTACCGGCGGAGGCTTCCATGGACATGGGGCGATAAGGTGTGATAAGCCCGTTCATGCGGTTCCCGCGTCCCACCGATCCGTCGTCTCCGTTCTCAGCGCTCAGACCAGTTACGGTCAGATAATAATTGCCGGTCGCCGGGTTATCGGCATGGTTGATATCCACCCTCACATCGTAATCGGTGAACTTCGTGGCATTGTCCAGAACCCTCTCTTTCATCTCACCTAGGACGCTTGAATAATGGTCGGCGTCAGGTATGTATCGATCGACCATGGCGCAGGCGATGGTCATGGTGATCTCTTTGTCCCTTCGGGAGCACATGACCTTGACATCCTCGCCGGTCTCTTTGAGCTTCTTCTTCATAGCACCGTTGATGTACTTCTCCGTCTCCAGGCAGACCAGTTCGGTCTCGGAATATGGGGCGTAGGAACAGCCGAAGGAAGTGTCGTTGGCCAGCAGACAGTGGTTCTCATGTCCTTCCATCTTGCATTGGTCCTCCAAGGCCTCGAAGTTCTTGATCAGGTCGAAAGAACCCTTACCGATCTTGCAATCCACGATGACATCGTTCTCGGTGTCCAGATTAGGGAAGCGGGTCAGATATTGCTTTGCCGCGGCTATGGCCACGGTGGAGAACGGCAACCTCTCACCGTTCACCTGGGTTATTGCCCTTCCGGAAAGCATTATGTAGATCGGCTCCAGCATCCTACCTCCACCGAACTTGGGGGCGCTCTGTCCGCCTACGATCTCGTTCTGGTCGGTGTTATGGTGCAGGATCTCTCCGTATCTCTCTAGATACATCTTGCATAGGGCACGGGAGACGGCCTCGGCTATACCATCAGATATGCTGTCTGGATGGCCTATTCCTTTTCGCTCCACCAATTCGACCTTCTGCTGGGCCAATGGAGTGGACAACATGCTTTCCACAACGATGTTCTTCGAGGGCTTCTTTGGAGCTACCTTACGGGCCACCGGTTTCGCGCTAGCCTTGACCTTTGAACTGACTTTTGCCATGATCTTTCACCTTTTCGTATTGATTGGAATGACCCGGGGCATACCGGGCTAAGTAGGCCATTGGAAAATCCTAGTTTGATATAAGTGTAATTGACTCAAATATTCTTATATGAATAAAGCTATTATCTATTATGAAGTTCCCTCCTGAATCGGAGATCAAACATCTGCGTAAGTCCTTGGACATCACGCAATCAGAACTTGCCCGTTCAAGCGGGATCAGCCAGTCCACCATAGCAAAGCTGGAAAGAGGGAATATTAAAGGAAGTTATGAAGCGGTGACCAAGATATTCACCTTTCTTCAGGAGGAATCTCGCAGGAGGTCCAAGGCAAGTAGGGCAGTGGACCTGGCCACCAAGGACATCGTAGGGGTTCAGGCCACAGAAAAGGTCAGGGCCGCCGCTGACCTGATGCGTTCTAGCGGAATTTCCCAAATGCCAGTCTTCCAAGGACGCCAGCATGTGGGTAGCATAAGTGAGATGATAATCCTGACCAGATTGAGGGACGGGGAAAGAATGGAGACCATCGTCGAGCTCAATGTCAATGAGATGATGGATGAAGCTTTTCCTATTGTGAACGAGGATACCCCCATTGAGGCGGTGACATCCTTGCTGAGCTGTTCCCACGCGGTCATGGTGAGCAAGAACGGTGACATGACCGGGATAATAACATCTGCCGATCTGCTCAAGCTGATGTGACTTATATTCACATATGAATCTCTATTCGTTCCTCACAATGAAGGTATCCAGATCATTTGGGATCATCGTATTTGGAAATATTCCTCGAGCTTCAAGAAGAAGTGGGTCGACATCGTCGTACCTCCCGCTGATATGGACCAGATAGAGCACCTTTGCATCGACTTCCTTGGCCAGGACCGCCGCGTCCTTGGAGGTGCTATGACCGTATTCCTTGGCCTTCTGGCTCAGATCCGAGGTCACTGTGGCCTCATGTATCAGAACGTCCGCGCCCTGAGAGGCATCACACATTTCCTGGCATGGAGAGGAATCGCCGCTGTATACGATCTTCAATCCTTTTCTTGGGGGTCCCATGACCTCCTCCGGAGCAACGCGCTCCTCACCGACCATCACGCTCTCCCCATTAACCAGCCTTGAGAAGTCCGGCCCCTCCCTGATCCCGAGGTCCAATGCCTTTTGCGGATCGAACCTGCCCGGTCTGTCCTCTTCATGGAATGCGAACCCCAAGGAAGGGATGGTATGGGTGGTCCTGAAGGCAGTGATGCGGTAGCCTTCCCCAGTGACCATTTGTCCCGGGACCAGGTCCACGCCTTGAACCTCATATTGCAGGTCGAAGGTACCTAGCCCAAGCAATCGGGTCACTAGGTCGGCGGTCCCTTCGGGCCCGTATATCTCCAGAACTGCAGTACGGCCGTAAAAGTTCATGGACTGGATCAGACCTGGCAGACCTAGGAAATGATCTCCGTGATGATGGGTGATGAATATCCTGGTGATGCGCATAAAGGAGACGGATGATGACATCAGCTGCCTTTGGGTCCCCTCTCCACAATCGAAAAGTAGTACCTCCGGCCCCCGACGTAGGGCGATCGACACCGTGTTCCGTTTTGTTGTTGGAACGCTGCCGCCGGTGCCCAGGAATGTTAGGTCCATGTCCCCCCATCCCCTTTGCCATCTAAAACTATTTTCTCCCGACGGGTAAGAAATCGATTGCCGATGACGAACACGAGGAACCCGACCGCCGCCAGACCGGTGGCTATGTACATTGAACCATGATAGCCCAAGGTGAACACGGTCACCCCTCCCAACAAAGCGCCCAGGATGGCGGATATGCTCAGGGATGACTGCAGCAGACCTGCGGTGGTGCCTTTTTCATCGTTCCTCTCCATCAGATATTTGATGGAACCGACGTAGAGACAGGACCAGGAAGCGGCGATGGAAATCTGCATCGGTATGATCTCCTCGGGCCGGGTGACCAACGTGTATGATGGAAAGGTAAGGATCGATATCAGGAAGCCGGCCATGACCAGATATCTTGCGTTGAACCGGTCTATGAAGCGCATTAAGATGAACTGTCCCATGGCATTGACCCCATACATGAGACCAATGAACAGCATGCTGGCCCCCAGGTCGGCCAGGAAGATCGGATAGACGACCCATATCATGTTGGCGCCTGTGTGACGGAACATGACCGAGAGGTACACCGGGAAATTGTGCTTCATTATCGCAACGGGGAAGAACGGCACCTTATGCACCTTCTCTTCCCCGAATGATAGGCGAAGGGATAGGATGTAGGCCACCAGGAGCAACAATGAACTGATCAGGAATATCTGGTAATAGATTCCCACGAAACCGGCGACGAACGTACCTGCACCGAAACCTAGGCTACCAAAGGCGGTGAAACGACCCACTTTTCCTTCTGATTCGTAGACATGCGCCAACAATGCGGATGGATAAATGCCAGCACATAGGCCGACCATGATCCGCACTACCGCCAGCGTCTCGACGCTGTTGACGAAGATCAAGAGGAACAGTGAGATGCATGTTAGGGCCAGTCCGGCCTGAAGGTACAGGCGTCGCCCATGCACGTCCGAGGCGCGTCCAAAAATATAGGACGAGATGAAAAGGGCCATGCTGAAGGAGGCGGTAATGATGCCGATCTCCATGATGTTCGCGCCCAGGTCGTCCCTGAGCATATTGGGGATCAGTAAGGCGGCACCGGAAAGCCCGGCGCTCGACATTACCTGGATATAGCCGGCCTTCATACCATAGATGACTCCCTCGAGATGATCAGCTCTTGTTCATCAACGGCCCAGCGCCTCTAGTTGACGGTCCTTCTTTGCCAACTTTTTGAATTCCCTATAGTGCTCTTTGCAAAGATGCACCCTTTTTAGACCTTCTTCCACTTTGAGCTCGACCTCTTCGGCCGCATCCCCTGAAATGGAGCGCTCCGATTCAGCCTCGCAGCCCTTGATGTCGCAGGTCTTGTGCTCCTTGATAGCGTGACGAGGTTCCACCATGCACCAGGAACCTTCATGGCCAATATAATAGGATTGCCTCTACGGGGATATCCTTATGCGTTCATCACCCAATATTGAATGCATGAACGATCGGTTGAAGATCTTGGTCTGCGTGGACGGTTCTGAAAACTCCTTGAGAGCTGTGGAGTTCGCTCGCGACATTTTTGTGCCCATGGACGCCTATCTGACCATTTTAGTTGTGGTCACCCCAATGGATTGCGATTATTTCATGGAGAAGACCGCACCGGCCTGTGACATCGATGGCATCGCCAAAGCGAAATCGAACGCGGGGATATCCTTGATCAAGGAGTCGGGCGGCCGATATTGTCTCAGCACAATGACGGGAAACCCTCCAGAGGTGATATTGAACGTTTCATCGCGCCACGACCTGGTCATCATGGGCCGCAAAGGTTCCTGTGCCGCGACCAATATCTCATTAGGGGGAGTTGCGGGTCAGGTCAGTCAGAACATTAAGATACCACTGATCCTCGTCCCCTGAACAGGTGCTCTTGATGGGTGGGCAGGTCCTTCCCCTCCCCATCCAAAGTATTTTTACCACACCGGACATCTCTGGAACGTTCGGTCGAGGTTCTTAAAATGGTCAAGGTAGCTCCATCGATATTGTCCGCGGACTTCTCCCGTTTAGGGGAGGAGGTGCACCGATTGCAACGAGCTGGGGCGGATTGGGTGCATGTAGATGTGATGGACGGTATGTTCGTTCCTAATCTTACCATCGGTCCTGACGTGATCAAGGCCTTACGACCCCACGCTACGATACCCTTCGATGTGCATCTCATGATCGAGCGTCCTGAGCGATACCTGAAGCAATTCGCTGAGAGCGGGGCGGATTACATAACGGTGCACGTTGAGGCCACTGAGGACATGGGAAAGACGTTGAACGAGATAAGGCGTCTTGGCAAAAAGCCCGGTATCTCTCTCAATCCGGGCACAGATCTTTCTCTGGTGAAGCCGTTCTTAGCGGATGTCGATCTATTACTGATCATGGCCGTACAGCCTGGTTTCGGCGGTCAATCCTTCAAACCTGAGATATTGCCTAAAATTTCCGAGGCGAACGAACATCGGAAGAATAATGGGCTTAATTTTGAGATCGAGATCGATGGCGGCATCAACCGGAGCACCGGTTTACAGTGCGCGAAGGCCGGAGCGACAGTGCTGGCTGCCGGTTCATCCCTATTTAAATCTGCGGATATGTCAGCGGAGATCGCACTTTGGCACGGTTTTTAAGGTCATCGGGGCAATAGCAAGTATAATAACGGAGAACCCGAATCTAGGGCGAACCTTGTCGTATTTAAGCGATAGGGTCCATGTACATCGTGAGAATGATCTACTCATGGCACGAATAGGCTCTAAAAAATCATTGGTGGCTAAGCTAGGCATTAAAGAGGGAATGAGAATTCGTATAATCAATCCCCCTTTGAAATACGATCTGGCACTGGGCCGCTTACCAAAGAATGTTGTTGAAGTCAGCGGTAGCGATACCGACCTAGATTTCGTCCAATTGTTCACCTCCTCCGAGGATGAATTGAGAAGAGAGTACCCCATACTCATGCGCGGTCTGAAGAAGGAAGGTATCTTCTGGATCTCATATCCACGCACTTCATCTAACATCGAGTCGGACATCGTCGGTCTGACCGTTAGGGAAGTTGGCACCGGTCATGGTATGGCCGAGGTCAAGATATCAGCTCTGGACGATGATTGGGCGGGCATCAAGTTCGTAAACAAGAAAAAGGATGTGGACTAGACTCAGTAAACTTCATATCGAGGGGCTGTATTGCGGAGTTGCTATGATGCTGAAGATATCCGATAAGCAGATGGTCTTATTCTTGACCGTCGTGGTCCCGCTGCTCATCCTCTTTGCTGCCCTGCTCGTGGCCCCCAACATCTGGGTAATCATGCTGGCCATCCTATGGATGGGTGTTGGCCTAATGATGTTGTACATACCTAAGGCCGAAGGTTGATCAAACCTTTCGTCCGAAGGCAACTTTTCTCTCCAAACGGATTATGCGCACCTTCACCGTATCACCGGGGGTGGTATCTGGGATGATGATGACCAATCCTTCGATCTTGCCTATGCCGTCACCTCTCTCACCGATATCTGTGATGGTGACATCGTAGACCTGCCCCTCTTCCACCGGCCTTTTTCCGGCAGAAACGTGCTCGTCCCGCATGACGTATCGATTGGTGCCTTGGACAATAACTTTATGGCCGGGTGTCATAACATCATTGGGAACATGGGAGTAAACCTTTCAGACCTAGTCATCACCAAGGACATTGAACCGAGGGACCTGATGGGGCGTACCGTCGCCATTGACGCTTACAACGCCATCTATCAATTCCTTTCGGTGATAAGACAGCCTGATGGCACCCCCCTTATGGACCCCCGCGGCCGCGTCACCTCTCATCTGGAAGGACTTTTGAACCGGAATGCCAACCTAGTTGAGATGGGGATCCGTCCAGCCTACGTATTCGATGGTATCTCTCCGGAAAAAAAGGAAGCGACCATCAAGGAAAGGAGAGTGAGGAGGGAATCTGCCAAGAAGGAATGGGAGCTGGCAAAGGCCGAGGGGGATGTACGAAAAGCATACTCCAAAGCAACACAATCATCACGCATAACCAACGAGATAGTGCAATCATCACGCATATTGCTCACACATCTTGGCATACCGGTGATCCAGGCGCCGGAAGAGGGCGAGGCCCAAGCGGCGTACATGTGCGCTAAAGGGGACGTATGGGCGTCGGCCTCTCAGGACTTCGACTCCCTGCTTTTTGGAACTCCACGTCTGGTGCGGAACCTGACCCTCTCCGGACGAAGGAAGATGCCGGGCCGTAACGAGTACCGTGAGGTACGCACCCAGCTCATTGATCAGGAGGAAACATTACAGAACTTGGGCATCAACGCTCGGCAATTGGTAGATCTTTGTCTACTTGTTGGGACGGACTTCAATCCGGGTGTCGTTGGTATAGGGCCTAAGAAGGCCCTCAAGTTGATCAAGGAGCATCATGACCTGCCTTCGGCGCTCAAAGCACTTGGCATGGACGAACATGATCTCGATCAAGTGGAGTCGATCTTTCTGAACTTTGAACGTACCGATGATTATCGACTACAGTGGGAAGCACCTGACCAAGAGAAGGTCAGGGAAATGCTTTGCGGAGAGTACGGTTTCACCGAGAAGCGCGTCGCGTCCGCTTTGGAAAAATTCTCCTCCGGTAAGAAGAACCAGCGGCGTTTGGACATGTTCTGATCAATTTATACAACCTTTTTTATTTCAAATGATAGCCAGGACCAAGACCTTTAAAAGGATGACATCAGATAAGGGGTTGTAGGGACGGCGATGATAAAGCAGGTCCAAGGTAGCTATAACCCAAGTGAGCTAGAGATCGCGGTACAGGCCTATTGGGTCGAGACCGACTCTTACAAGAAGACCAAAGAATCCCGGGCCAAAGGGCCGGACTTCTATTTTGTGGACGGTCCACCGTACACCTCCGGGTATATTCACCTCGGTACGGCGATGAACAAGACCATCAAGGATATCATGGTCAGGTTCAAGCGGATGCAGAAGTTCAATGTCACCGACACCCCGGGATACGACATGCACGGACTGCCCATCGAGGTCAAGGTGGAGAAGTCCATTGGTGTCAAGAACAAGAAGGAGATCGAAGAGTATGGTATAGACCGCTTCGTCGGAACATGCAAGAGCTTTGCCCTGGACTTCCAAAAGAAGATGAACAAGGACTTCAAAGAACTGGGCGTATGGTTCGACTGGGATCACCCTTACCTGACCATCAACCCCAGTTATATCGAAGCTGCCTGGTGGACATTGAAGAGGGCTTTCGACAAGGGTCTGCTGGAAAAGGCTAACAGGGTGCTTCCTGGCTGTCCTCGATGCGAGACCGCTCTGGCCGAGGCCGAGATCAATTATTCAGATGAGAAGGACCCTTCCATCTATGTCAAGTTCAAGCTAAAGGACGAACCCAAGGTCTCGTTGCTGATCTGGACGACCACTCCGTGGACCCTACCAGCGAACTTGGCCGTTGCCGCCCACCCTGATTTCGATTATATCAAAGTACGTTACCGAAGGATAGGAGAAACGGACACGGTCATCATCCTTAAGGGATTGGAGGAGGAGATCAAAGGTCTGGGTGGATGGGAGAAGTACGAGGTGCTAGAGGAGATCCAAGGTGACGACCTTGTAGGAATGGAATATATAACGCCATTCATAGACGAGGTCCCTTACCAATCGACCGCCACCGGTAAATGGTTGCACAAGGTGATCCCCTCCAAGACAGTGGAAGCTTCAAACACTGGGCTGGTCCACATCGCCCCGGGCCACGGTCCGGAGGATTTCGATCTAGGAAAGGAGTTCGGTCTGGACCCGTTCTGCCCGGTCGACGAAGCCGGCCTTTTCACACAACTGGTCGGACAGAAGTATATGGGCATGCATATCAAGAAGGCCAACCCGGAACTGCTAAAGGACCTGGAAGCAAAGGACCATCTGTTCTTCAGCGGGGTCATAGAGCACCGTTTCGGGCATTGTTGGCGTTGTAATTCACCGATCATCTTCCGTACCACCAATCAGTGGTTCCTACGGATCACTCAGGTCAAGAACCAGATGCTCGAGGAGATCGAGAAGATCCGCTGGACCCCGGATTGGGCCGGCTCCTCTCGAGAGTACGACTGGACCATGAACGCCCGCGACTGGTGCATATCTCGGCAAAGGTACTGGGGAATACCCATTCCCGTCTGGACCTGCAGCTGCGGTGAGATGAAGGTGGTCGGTATGATCGAAGAGCTGGAAGGTGCGGAGGGATATCATCCAGACATGGAATTGCACCGGCCTTGGATCGACCAAGTGAAGCTGCCTTGCCCCAAGTGCGGTAAGCAGATGTCCCGAATACCCGATGTCCTTGACGTTTGGTTCGATTCCGCGGTGGCCTCTTGGGCCCAATTGGGGTTCCCCCGAGAGAGAGATGCGTTCGAGCGTTTGTGGCCTGCCAAGTTAATAATAGAGGCCCACGACCAGACGCGCGGCTGGTTCTATTCTCAGCTTGCTGCAGGTATAATCGCCTTCGGACGTGCTCCCTACGAATCGGTGCTCATGCATGGCTGGATGCTTGATAGCCATGGACAGCCGATGTCAAAGAGCAAAGGCAATGTAGTGGAACCGGGGAAGGTCATCAAGGAATACGGTGCCGACGCCCTGCGCTTCTATCTCATCAAGACATCCGCCCCCTGGGAAGATATACCATTCCAGATGGAAGGGGTGAAGAACGCCCGGAAGACATTGAACGTCTTCTGGAACGTGGTGAACTTCGCCACGACCTATATGGCCATAGACAGGTTCGATCCAAAAAAGGTGACCCGCGAAGGAGTGAGACCACATCTCCAACAGGAAGATATCTGGCTCATATCCATGACGGAGAAACTGAAGAACGAGGTCACCCGTCAGATCAATGCATTGGAGCTGCATAAGGCCGGAAGGGCCATCGAAAATTACATACTGGAGGACCTTTCCCGCTGGTACGTGAGGTTGATCCGCGACCGTATGTGGAACGAAGAAGGTGATTCCGGAAAGCTGGCCGCCTACCGTACCTTGTACGATGCCATCATGGACACGGCATTACTGATGGCGCCGATATGTCCGCACCTGACGGAGGAGGTCTACCGACACTTAGGCGGGGAAAAGACCACGGTGCACATGATGGACTGGCCATCTAGCGACCTTACCCGAGTTGACGAACGGCTGGAAAAGGCCATGTCTCTAGTTCAAGAGATAGTGGAGACCGTGACCAGGGAACGTCAGCTCAAGAACGTGAAGTTGCGCTGGCCCATGAAGAGGATCGTAATTAAGGTAGAGAACAGCGACACGCTCATGGCATTACGCTCCATGGAGGACATCCTACGTTCTCAGACCAATGTCAAACAGGTTGAGTATGTATCCCCGGGCGAGGAATGGGCGGAGACGGTGCTCAACGTGGTACCGAACCCCCTGGCCATTGGAAAGGTCTATCGGCAATGGGCTTCCAAGATCGCCGTCCTGCTGCAGAGCCGACCGGCCAACCTCATCAAGGAGAGCATGCAACGTGGAGAGTACTCGTTGGGCATAGAAGGTCAGTTGGTCAAGATCGAGCCCAACATGGTCTCGTTCACCATATCACTGCCCAAAGATGTATACGCCACCACATTTAGCGCCGGTGAGCTGTACCTCGACTTCGAGATCACCCACGAGATAGAGGCCGAGGGCTTTTCGCGCGAGATCACCAGGCGGATACAGCAGACCCGCAAGGAATTGAAACTTGATGTGGAGGAGTTCGTCAAGGTGGAGATCAGCGCCGAGGCCAAGGTGAGCGAGTTCCTGAAGATGTGGAAGACCCACATCATGAACGAGGTCCGCTCCAAATCCATGGAACTTGTGCCAGAACCTCACGGTGAGATGGTAAAAAAATGGGAGATAGAGGGCGAAACGGTGGAGATCGGGGTCACTTCCATGAACCTGAAGGATTCCATCAAAGAGCTGGCCGATATTCCTGGCATCACCACTAAGATCGCGGAGGCGTTGGTCGGGGCAGGCGTTAGAAGCGCCGCAGACCTAAAGTTGATGAGCGATGAGCAGATCGAGGAATGCACCAAAATGAACAAGGCCGAAGTACGCAAGGTACTGCATTACTTCGATCGTACGCATGAGGTGAACAAGACCGTTCCGGAATCGTTGGGAAAACCGATGGAGAAGGGGGACATCATACCTTATCTCCTTCGCATTCCCCGCATGAACGAGCTGAAAGCGGAGATGCTCTACGACGCTGGATACGATTCCATTGAGAAGCTGCAAAATGCCGATCGGGACGAGTTCAAATCCGTTCCAGGATTGGGAAGCAAGACCATAGACGAGATCATCAAATACATCAACGATGGCGGTTTCGAACGCTGCACCGTATGCCCTAAATGTAAAAGGGAGGTCACCGCTGGGGACCTGCAATGTCCATCATGCGGCACCTCGCTATTGGTGGAGGTCGAGGATGAGGCGGATACAGTTACCAAAATACAGGGGTTGCAGGGTGGTTACAGCTATCTCATCAAGGATGACCGCTCGGACCGCTCATATAAACTGTTCATAGATCAGTTGAACAAGGGTAGCAAAGGGTTCTGCGTTACTCGCAACTATCCACTTAAGATACGCAGCAAATACGAAATGAACGATACGCCGATCATTTGGCTGAGCAACGTGGGAAAGGAGGACAGTCTGCGTCCGAAGGACCTGGAAAAATTGAGCTATTCACTGGAACAGTTCCTCAGCAAAGAGAAAGGAGTGGTATTGCTGGACGGTCTGGAGTATTTGATCACCAACAACAACTTCCTAACCGTGCTGCGTTTCGTACAATCCCTTAGGGACCAGGTGGCCATCAACAATTCCATCATGCTGATGGTGTTGAACCCTTCCACACTGGATGCTAACGAGTTGACCCTGCTGGAGAAGGAAGTGGACAGCAACCTATAGGCCAAGGGCCTTAAGTACCATCATTAAACCGGGCACGGTGTCGTAATTCGAAAGCTCATCCAGTTCGATCCATGTCGAATCGACATGCTCCCAGTCCAGGGTCACGCTTTCGTCGCCCACTTCGAAGAGGAAGGGATACACGTTCCAAACGTTATTTCCGTCCCTGATGCGCAGCATCTCGCCTCTTCCTTCCAGGCGGGCGGTGGTGATGCCCGTCTCTTCAGAAACCTCCTTCAGAGCGGTCTCCTCGGGCTTCTCACCCCTTTCAATATAACCGCTTACCCCAGCCCATTTCCCCTTGTTCGTCCCCACTTTCTGACTACGCTTGAGGAGGAGCATCTTGCCTTTCCGATGTAATATGCATGTGACCACCCGTTTCTCCTGAACATCGAACACATCCAGGGTGCCATCGTCGATCAGGACCCTATCCCCGTCCCTTAGGATGGAAAGATCCAATGAATCCACCATGGGCAGACCTGCCATGACCGCCCCGGTGGCCACTATGGTCTCTGCTTTGGCGTTGATTATCGCCGCAGGCATGTGCTTGTTCTTCTTAAGTTCCAGGATGGTGTAGGAACCGACCGTCGACCCCTTTCCACAGGGGAAGGCCAGTATCCTTCCTTCCACGTTCTCCCCCTCCCTCCCGGAAGCCACCGTCAGTAGGCCGCTGCGGGGATCCACGCCACCAAGGAAACTGAACGGTTCATTGATCATCAGAATTCGACCGATGACCTTCCCTTTGAATATCGTGCGACCCTTGATCCTCATATTATCAACTCCAACAGTTCGCGTTGCGAACCGCAAAGGACCTTCTGAGAACATAAACCTGGAAGATAGGAACAGGCCTTGGCCGAGTTGCTTGCTGTGACCTTATGCACCCCTTCGATGGGCGCTACCACCATGCAGGTGTCGCAGAGCACCTTGCCGAACCTTTCCAGCACAGCTCTCTCCTTCGGGCACCGAAGATAAACGCCCTTGGAGGTACAGAACCACACCTCCACATCGCTCTTCTTCGTTTTTCCCTCGAGGAAGATCGCCAATTGCTTCATTTCGGTCTCCGAAAGATGAGGACATCCGATAGCGATGAGATCCGGCACTTTGGCACTTGTCAGACGCTGAAGGGTGTCTTCGATGTCCTTCCTGGTGATATGAACGGTCTCTAATCCCTCGAGGGATGTAGGCTGATCGGGGGTGACCTTTTCCACCATGAAGAATGCTACCGACCCAGATGCGGCCATCGCTGCGGCCAGGGACTTGAGGCCGTTGACGTCGTTACCCAGCCCTCTGAAGAATGGGATGCATGCCCCCAGTTTACGGCCGACCGCATGCCCGACCAGGGACCACTCGTCCTTGGTGATGTCCTCATCGACCTGTACGATATGTGTTGGTATACGATTTTCATCCAGATGGAGACCATAATTGGGTGTGCGACCTATTATGGCCGCGGCCAATGCTCCCGGCCCTCCTTCCCGATTGGTCCGAGCACCCAGTACAGAATTGGCAAAGGATAGCGCGGAGGACTCGGCCCAGGCGATGTGATCGCCTACTTTGGGCCGATTGGTCAGCAGATAAGGGGTGCAGGTACAATTGACCTCCACCCCCATCTGGCGGTAGAGGTCGATGATGTGCAGTTGCCTTTGGGCAAAGTGTTCGGTCACCCCCATCTCCCGCCAGCGTTCAGCATCCATTCCCATGGGGTTGAGGGTGGTGGGGACCATGACCTTGGAATCCTTGGCCATCTCCTCCAGGAATTCGATGCCTCCTTCGCCGATGGTCTTATATGACACACCGGAAAGGTGAGCGGAAGTGATCGGAATGAGGCGGTCAGCGCCGTAGATGGCCCCTAACGCCACCAGAAGCTCCATCGCTTTCCGCTTTCCGAGACCGTGTTCCCCGGCGAGCATGGCCTCCTCTTCCAAAGTCAGTTGCATGAATGCGGAAAACAAGCTCGATGGATAAGTAAGTAGTGGAAAAAATGTAAGGAGAAAGGCGGGCCTGCTGGGAATTTCGCCCCCATCCGGAGATGGCAGGATTCGAACCCAGGTTCGAGGCTTCGGAAGCCCCAATGATATCCAAGCTACACTACAGGCCCGCGGTCATTGGGAAGGTCCCACGACCTATTAACCTGTTCCCTCGATGAGGGAGGAAGATCGGGCCCGAGCTCACTTCTTCTTGAACTCGGTGTAACCACATTTGCCACAGGATGTCCGGTCCTTGTGCTCTCCCAGGAACACACCAGGCCCGCACTTGGGGCAGTACTTCTTCAACCGTTCAAGCTTGTCTCCCTTGGCATTGTAGTAATTCTTCTTGGCCGAGGGTGTCTCCTTCTTGACTTCCTTCTTCTTGGCTGCCATGTCAACACCTTACTTCTTCTTCGAAACCTTCTTCGGCTCGGACAGTCCGTTCCTGGCCTGGAGATAGTTCTTCTCGAACTTTTTGGCCGACTCTACACTGCCGTATACCTTGGCGTAGCCCGTGCTTACGCCCATTCCGAATTCGGCCTCCATGTGGTCGATGATGACCTTTTCCTTGCCTACCGCCAAAGCCTCCGCCAACTTGACCTTCACATCGGCCCTTTTTGGGGAACCTTCTCCTCGGTGGTCGGCCTTGAAGGACACTTCGGTCCTGTCCATTAGGACGTTGGGCCTCTTGCTTTCGATCTCGATCTTCACTTTAATACCTCCATTGAGCGTATCAGTTCGCGCGCCGCGTGGTTTATTTTGGCGTCAGTGTGAACCAACACCACTCCCTTTCCAGGGAGACCATAAAGGAGACAGGTACCTTCTGGAGCCAACGCGGCGCAGACCAGCGCAGCCAGGTCCTCCTCTCCTTGAACCCGGACCTTGACCTTATCCTCGCGGCCAAGACCATCTTTCATGGCCTTTACCAGCTCAGGGGTGATCAGTCCTGGGGGGTTCTCCACCAGTATCTCCGGCACCGACAGGCGGTCTACCGGGTGCTCATCAGCATCCAGCTCCATCCTCTCGTTGCATCGATCGTATACCGTAATGTGGGGGATGACGCCCTTGTTTATAAGGGTGGCGGATACGATGTCCCCCACAGTGATTATTTTCTTACATTCGAGAAGATTATCCAGGAGATCTTTGTCCTGAAGCAGCTTCCCGAAGGGCATGCCAAGTTCGCTCCTCAAGCTATCCGGCAGACTCCAACCTTTTGGAGGAACTACCAGTTCAGCGGACTTTGAGGGCGTACTTGCCATTCTCATTTATGCCCATCCTCTTAGCTATCTCGGATTTGGTGTGATCGATTATGACCACATACCCCTGCCATTCCTTGGACATGTCACCAGCGCAGCGAGGGCACTTATCCTCTTCAGAGATGAAAGAACAGGTCTTGCAGGCCCTGATCACCTTCATTTCTCGACCTCCTTCCTGATCCTTTCCTCGGTCAACCATTCCAGCTTGCCCAATCCGGGCTGTCTCATGGTCAGGCCGATCTTGCTCTCGCGCGGGTTCATCTCATTGAAGGATAAGGCTACTATCCTGGAGCGGACGGTGTCACCGACCTTCAGGTCACGCTTGGTGTCCTTGCCTATCAACCGTTGGTTACTGTCATCGACATCGATGCGGTCGTCCATTACCTGGCTGATATGGAGTAGTCCATCAAGAGGTCCAAAGCGCACAAAGGCGCCGAACTTCAGGATCTCACAGATATTGCCCTCCACTACCTCCTGGATCATGGGCCTGAATATGAGCGAATCGAATTTGACGGTCTGATAGACCGCCCCATCGCCATGCACAATGCGACCGTCACCTACGGTCTCGATGTTCTTGATGAGAACGGTGAGCGAGTCGTTTCCCTCGATGCGGCCTTCGTAAGCCTCTCGGGCCAACTCGTTGACCACCTGGTTGACGTTATCGCCCAGCCGGTCAGGGGGAATGCGAACGACTCTCTCCCTTTGGGTCAACAAATACATGAGTAATCCTCTTAACTACCTTGGCATGATAAATCGGTTATATAAAGATTGAGCAACGAGCATATAAGCATTGGGGATGCTGGATAAAAAAAAGGGAAGGAAAAGGGTTTGCTTCAGACCACGAACATCACGGCGAAGACCAGGGTGATGGTGGACAGGAGCTTCACCAGCACGTGCAGGGAAGGCCCGGCGGTATCCTTGAACGGATCTCCGACGGTATCTCCGACCACACCAGCTGAATGCACTGGTGTGCCCTTTAGGCCTTGCGACTCGATGTACTTCTTGGCGTTGTCCCAGGCGCCTCCTCCGTTGTTAAGGAAGAGGGCCATTAGCACACCGGCGATGGTCGCTACCATCAAGAAGGCACCGACTCCCATGACGGCCATGTCGTTGGTCTCAGGGTATGCGTACCTGAGGATCAGTCCCAAAGCCACGGGGACCACGACCGGCAGTATGCCAGGCAGCATCATGGCCCTCAGGGCCCCCTTGGTGCTGATGTCGACGCAGGTGGCGTAGTCGGGCTTCTCGGTTCCGGCCAATATGCCGGGCCTCTCCTTGAACTGACGGCGTACCTCGGAGATCATATCTCCGGCGGCCTTGCCCACGGCGCGTATGGCCAGGGAGGTGAACAAGTACACCAACATGGCACCGATGAGGGCCGATACGAACACGACCGGCTGCATCAGGTCCACGTGGAAGTTCTCGTAGAAGGTCAGGATGTCGATGCCCCGGATCCTAGCTACCTGCTCGAAGAACGCTCCGAACAATAGGTAGGCGGCCAGCGCAGCGGCGCCCATCGCGTATCCCTTGGTCAGGGCCTTGGTGGTGTTGCCGATGGAGTCCAGGCGGTCGGTCCTCTCACGAACCTCTTCCGGCTGATGGGACATCTCGACGATGCCACCAGCGTTGTCGGTGATAGGTCCGAAGGTGTCCTCCGCGAGCACGAAAGCGCAGGTGGTCAACATACCCATGGTGGCCGCGGCAGTTCCGTACAGCCCATAGACGAACTTGAGGTTCTCCACGTCGGTGACGCTTCGACCCAGTTCGAACGAGGCGATCAATGCCAATGCGATGGCCAACACCGACAATGCGGTGGTCTCCATCCCTATGGATATCCCAGTGATGATGTTGGTGGCGGCGCCGGTCTCAGATGCCTTGGCGATCTCCCTGACCGGGCGATACTCACCAGCAGTGTAGTACTGGGTGATGTAAACGATCGCGATGCTGAGAACGATGCCGATCATACCGCAGTAGAAGAAAGCGATCTGATGATCCAAGAGCTGGTCCACTGAAAAGTAGAACAGTATGGCGGCGATGATGCTCGTTACATAGTAACCGCGATTGATGGCCTTCATGGGGTTCTCGTCCTCGCTTCTCAGCTTGACGACCATGATGCCCACCAGGCCGGCGATCAACCCGAAGGCGCGAACGACCAGAGGGAACATGAACCAACCGGGGTTGCCAGTGATAGCAAAGATGGCGATACCCAATATCATGGCACCGATGTTCTCGGCAGCGGTGCTTTCGAACAGGTCAGCGCCACGACCGGCGCAATCTCCGACGTTGTCACCAACGAGATCGGCTATGACGGCAGGGTTACGGGGGTCATCCTCGGGAATACCCGCTTCGACCTTACCAACCAGATCAGCACCGACATCGGCGGCCTTGGTATAGATACCGCCGCCCAGCTGAGCGAACAACGCCGCGAAGCTGGCGCCGAAGGCATAGCCCACGACCAAGAACAACGCATCGAGGTATAACGCAGCAGAGTCAGGGGCTCCAACGGCCACCCAAGCCTGGTAAACGAAGAATATTCCGGCGACACCTAATAGGCTCAAAGCCACCACGGCGATACCGGAAACGGCACCACCGCGGAAGGAGGTCAGAAGCGCCTCGTTCATAGAGCGCCTTGCGGCGCTCGCAGTCCTAATATTCGAATTCACGGACACGTACATTCCGATGTATCCAGACAGGGCAGAGAAGAAAGCACCCATCAGGAACGCCACACCTGTCCAAAGGTTGATCCCGACTGTAATCAGGACGCCCAATATGACACTGATGATGGCGATCGTCTTGTACTGACGAGCAAGATAGGCCATCGCACCTTCGCGAATAGCGTCACTTATGGCTTTCATCTCAGGAGTTCCAGTATCTTTCCTGAGGATCCACCAAGTGAGGTATCCAGCGAAGAGGAGCCCTATTATGCCCGCGATCGGTATTATGTAGTACAGAGGATCGTCTAGCATTACTAAGCCTCTTATAAATTCCAGCCTAGATATGGGTACTTATATTAATCATTTAGGACGAATTACAACATAAAAAATGTAATCTGGCCTCGATCAACTCCCATGATGGCTGGATGGGCGGAATAGGACGAATCGAGGCTGATTTTTTTTGTTTTTTACCTAGAATCGAGCCTTGAGCACGATGAGGCCTTCCTTACGAGAGATGTCGATGGAATGTTTCCCGGTGACGTGATTGGTGCCCCTCATCTTCAGTACCTCGAGGTATTTGCGCCGGGCACCAAGTTCCTCGGCCAGATGTAGCAGCACGATGCCGTCCACAGCGTAGGAAATCTCAGGTGGGTACAGTTCACCTGGTAGTACCTCTCCGGTGACCAATGTGGTCGCGTTCCAGTTCTTCAACCTGTTTGTAAGATCGAAGAGGAACTGCCTGTATCCGTCCTTGAACATCTCCCCCACCACGGTTATGGGATCGATGACTATACGCTGAGGCATCACCTCGGCGATACGTTTTTCGATGGCCTCCAACAACGCGGCTGAATCTCCGCCACGAAGGTGATTTCCCAGATCTTCATAGACGATCTCGTTTTCGAAGAACTCAGGTCGCATGAACTCGAACTGGGATGAGAAACGCAACATCCACTGTGTCGGTTCGCTTAAGGTCGTAAAGTAAAGCCCCTGCTCACCCCTCGCCGCCCCTTCGGCTAGGAATTTTAGGGCGAACGTGGTCTTTCCGGTACCGGCCGTGCCCGAGACGAGGATCACCGAGGGGAAGGGGAAACCGCCCTCGATCATGTCATCGAGCCCTGGTATTCCCGTCTGTATTCGTGCCAGATCGGAACGTCCTATATCTGTCGATTCCATTAACGAATCCCTCCACACACATTTGGTTCTATGATCTGTAATCGAGGCCGGTTAAAAATTCGAGGAACGCTTTCCGTGCTCAGGTCCAAATGCGGTCTCCCATTGGACGATGCCATCTGAAATAGGTTAAGGTTACGTTCCTTGTCGATCACCATTGGGATCGTGACCTTGCCTTCGAAGGTCTTGATGAAATCATCAAGGAACGTCTGGACAACTTGATGACTGTTGAAGTTCAGTAATGTGTTCAGATTGTCTACGATCGCGAAACTGCATTTGCTCATGTCAAACCCGGAACTGTTGGAACGTGACGACCATTCCCTGAGAGCTTCCGGTAAGGTATCGATATTGCGCGGTCCTTGAAGAAAGCCCACCCTGGCTTCGGCTTGTTTACAATCCGATGAAAATCGGGCCACCGCATCCACGAACGTTAGATTTCCATGGTCTATCTGGTGCATGTTGAGCAGATGTACCATGTACTGATGGGGCCGATCGACAGAGATGAAGATCCCGTTTCGGCCTTCTTCCGTTAAGAGGCGAAGTAGGACTAGCTCGACCCGCACGAACTGCGTGGTCTTAACGTCCATCACAACCGGCCCAGTACGTGGCGGATCACCAAGTACGTCCTTGAGCCGGTCGAACAATAAAAGATCCTTCTCGTTCATCCCGACTCTGCATCCGCCAGTACTGTATTTAAGGTCTTTTGAGTGGATATCTAAAAAGATATTCATAAAGAGGTCAAAACGACCGCATATGAAGGCTGGGCCCCATTGAACTTTTTATATTATCTAAGGCCATAAGGGGCAGATTGCTTTGCTTGGCGGTGACGCCCTCGGTCTGATCCTTGTCTACGCCTATGTGGGCATAATGGTGGTAATAACCACTAAATGGGGATTCTTAAAGAAGAGGTCCTTCCATCGTAAGTTCATTCATATCATGATAGGGAACATCGCCATCTTTTGGTGGGTGTTCGATACTAATTACATCATGGCCCTTTTAGCAGCCGCCCCTTTCATCCCCTTGCTACTATTGTTCTCAAGGTATGGGGATCAGGATGGAGGGGCGAAAGGAGGATTGAAAAGCGGGTTAAAGGGGTCGGTCCTTTGCACCGCATCTCACGACGGTCATAAATTGGGCCTAGTTTATTATGCGATTTCCTGGACCATTTTGGCATATTTCGCCTTTGGTGACCTGGTCATCGCCTCGGTGGGGATCGTGAGCATGGCATACGGGGATGGTATGGGGGGCTTGATCGGGAAGACGTACGGGAGGAGAAAGATCAGAGGGAACAAGACCCTGGAAGGGACAGCGGCGGTCTTTTTCTTCGCCGCTCTTGGCATATTCATCATCCTTAACTTTTACAATCTCCTTTTCAACGCCGGCCTTTACGGTGATAGGACCATCGCCCTCCCCCTGACGGCCATTTTGGCCTTGGGTCTGGGCGCCTACGTTGCGATCGTAGAACTCTACACACCAGGCGAATATGACAATTTGGTGATCCCCTTATCTACCGCCCTGATATTGGCCCTGACGGGCATCTGGGGTGCTTGATCGAATGGAAATGATAGTCGTGGACGGGATCGATGGCTCGGGCAAGAGCACCGTGGCAGGGTGGATCGCTGAGCATTACCGAGGAAGGGGGGAAAAGGTCCTGATACGCACTCACCCTTCTGATTCCTGGTTCGGCAGACTTAGCCGACGTTCCCTGACGGCCGAGGGCAAGCTCATGCGCCTGGTGGCCACCATCTTTTTCATCCTCGATGTATTGAACTCGTTAAGACTTCTGCGCCGATGGCACGACTATGACAAGGTCATTTTCGTACGTTACCTGATGGCCACGGCATATTTGCCTGCGGGGTTACATCATTACGGTTACCGTTTCTTTTGCAAGCTGCTCCCCATCCCTGCCCGGCTGCTTCTTGTCGATACCACTCCGGAATGCGCTATTAGAAGGATAGAGGATAGGGCGCACGACCGGGAGATGTTCGAGAACCTGTCATCATTGAACAAGGTTCGAGCAAAGGTGCTGGAGCTTTCAGTGAACGGATGGGTGGTGTTAAATAATTCCAGCAGTTCGGAGAAAACCCGGTCTCAGCTATCTCAGGTGCTTTCTTCCTGGGACCCCCTTAATTGAAGGGACAGTAGTAGCAACAGTGGTATTGCCACCAAGGTAAGCAGGAAGCCGACCAGAAGGAGCGTATCGAACCCGTTGAAGGCGTATATCGGCGCGAAGATCAAAGGTGCCAGGGAATAGCCGAAGAAACGGGAGCTGTTGAAGACCGATGAAACAGTGCCTTTGAGGTCGGGAACTATCTCCACGGTCATCGTCAGCAACGATGCCCATATGAAGGCGGTGCCGGTCCCCAGGACCAGCAATGAAAGTGCGAAGGTGATCCATCCGTTGGAAAACAGCAGCAGGACCATGGCCAGCGCCACGACGGAAAAGCCACCTATGGCCGTAAGGATACGCCCTTTTGAGTCCACGAAGCGGCCGCCGAGGGGAGCGGCGAACATTCCAGCTATGCCGCTCATGCCGATGAGCAGGCCGATATCCTCCTCGCTCAATGATAAGGGTGCCAATGAAAGATGGTCCGAAAGAAATCCTATGGCCCCCATATAACATAGGAACGTCAGGAACCCTAGAAGGCAGAGGGCGATCACCCCTTTAGACCTCAACGCCTTATTGATGTTGGACCAAAGCTGGGTTCGGGACCTTGGACCCTTTACCGGTATGGTGCAGGCGGTCCGTATCCAGAAGGTGACCGCAATGGCTAGAACGGCCACCAATACGAACATCCACCGCCAATCATACTGGGAAAGGAACCCTGCGATCATGGGTCCGCTGGCAATACCGGCAGTGGTGAACGCACCGAAATATCCCATGACCCTGCCCCTCTCATTGGGCGGAGTAAGGTCCCCAAGCACTGCCAACAGTACAGGGTTAACGAACGCGAAGCCGAAACCTTGAACTGCCCGTCCCAGGTAGAACGAGTACAGGTCTGGCCCGACAACGCAGATGATACATCCAAGGGCGTAGATCATGAACCCGATAGTGATCAGCTTACGTCGTCCGAAGACGTCAGAGATGGTGCCAGAGAACAGATTGAAGAAAGCGAAAGGGAGCATGAAGAAGGTTATGGACAGCAGTATCTCTTCCGGCCCCGTTCCAAACTCCAGTTTCAGCACCGGGATCATGGCCAGTACCGCGTTCCCGGAAAGAGGACCGATGAAACCACCGCTCAGCACCGCCAATCGTTTGCTGTCCATCGTTCTTGAACCGTTCTTAAAGAATAAAGTCCCTCCTAGCCCTCTTGCCGATGGCCCAATGGTCCGTCCTCGAGAATATGTTCACCATGCTCGATGACGACCTGACCTCCAGCTTCCATTATGACATGAAAGAAATGATGAAGATGGGACTCCTGGCCACTATTTTTTTACAGGTTCGACCACCGATCATTCGTCGAGCTCCTGAACTTTGTACATCATACTACATTTTTACCTAAGATAACTTATTTCTATGGCCAGAGAATAGGAGGGACGATCATAATGGAAGAACGCAAGGTAAGCGACATCAAGGTCGACACCGGCATGACCGTGGACCAGTTGGTCAAGGCTATGTCAGATTCCGGAGGATTCACCGCAAAGAAACTTGCCGACGCGGTGGACATCGTGGAAAAGATGGTGAAGGACGAGGAATGCCTTACCTTCCTCTCCTTTCCAGCCTGCCTCATGGCCACCGGGACGAGGGGGGTCATAGTCGAGCTGGTAAAACGCAAGCTGGTGGACGTGGTCATCACCACATGCGGCACGCTCGATCATGATCTGGCGCGCAGCTGGAAGCATTATTACCATGGCGATTTCAATATGGACGATGCCGAGCTGCGGGAACAGGGTATGAACCGCCTTGGCAATGTCATCGTTCCCGACGAGAGCTACGGCCTTGTGCTGGAGCAGCGCCTGCTCCCCATGTTCGAGGAGATACTGGCGGGAAAGGAATCGATCTCGACCAGGGAGATAATCGATGAGATCGGCGCTCGTCTGGACAACGAGGATTCCCTGCTTTACTGGGCTCACAAGAATCAGATCCCCATATTCGTCCCTGGCATTACCGACGGTTCCTTCGGCAGCCAACTGTGGATGTACTGGCAGACCCACCGTAACCTGAAGATGGACCTGTTCCAAGATGAGCAGGACCTCTCCGGACTGGTCTTCCACGCCGAACGCAGCGGAGCGCTCATCATCGGCGGGGGCATATCCAAGCATCATGTCATCTGGTGGAACCAGTTCCGCGGTGGACTGGATTACGCTGTTTATATGACCACGGCCGCGGAGTATGATGGCTCCCTAAGTGGTGCCCAGGTGCGCGAGGCCATATCCTGGGGGAAGGTGCGGGAGAACGCTTGGCAGGTGAACGTGGAGGGCGACGCCACCATCACCTTGCCGATCATGGTAGCCTCACTGGTAGAGCGATTGGAATGAAACGCGTAACGGTCATCGGCGGGGATGGTATCGGTCCTGAGGTAGTGGATGCAACGATGCATATCCTGAAAGGCATGGACCTGGACCTGGAGTTCGTAGAAGCGGATATGGGACTGGCCAGCTTCAAGCGTACCGGTCATTATCTACCGCCGGAGACGCTGAGCATCCTAGAATCGTCCAAGGCGGTATTGTTCGGAGCGATCACTTCTCCGGTGACCGCCGATCCCTGCTACCATTCCCCACTACTGCAACTACGCAGATATTTCGACCTTTACGCCAATATACGTCCTTGCTTCCCCATTCTGCCAGAGTACAAACTGGTCGACCTGAATACCGTCATCGTACGAGAGAACACCGAAGGCATGTACACCGGCCTGGAGAGAGAAGAGGACGGGAAGGTCATCCTGGAGCGTGTGGTCAGCGAGAAGGGTTGCCGACGCATCGTGGAGAAGGCCATCAAGGTCTCCAAGGTCATGGGCTTCAACAAGATCACCTGCATCCACAAGGCGAACGTGCTGCGCAAATCGGACGGTCTTTTCAGACGGGTGTTCTACGAGGTCATGGAGGGTTCTGGACTCATTGCCGATGATATGATCGTGGATGCTGCCGCAGCGGCATTGATATCCAAACCCAAATTTTTCGAGTGTATCGTCACCTTGAACCTATACGGGGACATACTCTCGGACGAGGCCGCGGCTTTGACAGGAGGTCTGGGAATGGCACCGTCGGCCAACATCGGTGATCGCTTCGGGCTCTTCGAACCGGTACATGGCAGCGCCCCGGACATCGCTGGAAAGGGCGTGGCCAATCCTTCGGCCACGATCTTGTCCGCCAGCCTGCTATTGGAGTTCGTTAAGATGATGGACGCCGCAAGCAGTCTTCAGTCAGCGCTGGTGCAGACCTTGAACGAGGGGGACCGGACCAGGGACATAGGGGGGACGCTCGACACCATGAAGTTCGCCGAGAAGGTCTCCGAGAGGCTCACCAGACATTAGGTCTGGGGGCAATTATTTCTACCCATGGGGCAATTATTAGTTCATGACCGGGGACCTTAAGAGCCGGGTTATGGCCAAATGTCGGGACATGGGTGTGGACATCATCGGTTTTGCATCCGCCGACGCTTGGGAGCAGCCTCCGTTCGAACCCTGGCCACCGGAGGCCTTTCGACCCAAGGCGATATTTCCCGGCTGCCGCACGGTGATCGTTCTCGGCCTGCCGGTGACGCTGCCGATCCTGGAGACCTCACCATCCATCTGGTATCAGGAGCTATACAAGAACATCAATGCCCAGCTGGATGAACGGGCTTATCAGCTTTCCGAGTTCCTGAACAAAAAGGGACATGCCTCCGCCTACGTCCCACGCGATGGGTATGGGTCTGTGGAGCTGCTGCTTGACAATCCCTACGCCTTCTTCTCCCACCGCCACGCCGCCTACCTCGCTGGACTGGGAACGTTCGGGCTCAATAACATGCTGCTGACCAAAGAGTGCGGGCCGAGAGTGCGGTTCGTCTCAGTGTTCACCACTGCCGAGATACCCGCCGGGAAACCGATGGACAAGCAGCTCTGCATCCGCTGCAAGCGTTGCATCAAGGCCTGTCCGGTTCAAGCCATAGGCGGAGTGGAATACCCACAGATCTCAATTAACAAAGGCCGATGCACTCGTAGAAGCATCAGCCTTAAGAAGAAGTACCGATCCCCCTGCGGCATATGCATCAAAGTGTGCCCCGTTGGGGAAGATCGTAAGCTTTACGGTAGGAAGGACCTCGGCCTGTACGGTGACCCCGAAAAGGACCCGGCACTTTTCAGGTCTTGGGAGCATGTACGTACCTACGGTAGCCTGTGAAATATGGACCCATGTTGTAAAATCCTTCCTTTTTAAATAAAACGGTAAGTTTTAAGGTGACCTGCGGTCAATATGTATACTAAAGCGTAGGAAACGATTGTAAGATCGATCTAGCTGAGCAGTAGGGCTCGGGCCTACCGGCGAAGATGATCCACTTGGTTCCTTTTTCTCAGCACCTACGTGAAACGAGGTGAATATCTGTGTTGAAAGGGGGCATGGCACTGATAGTTGGGGGGCTCTTCCTGCTTCTGGCGTTCCAACCGATGACATTGGACGCAAATTCCATGGTCGGAACGGAAGATGGCGTTGGAGACGGTTCGGTAGTGGAGACGGCATATCAGGACCTCACCGTCCTCGTAGAAGAGCTGATGCGGGTGACGTCCGACACCAACCATTCCGACGCGGACGGGATGCCAGATTCGGTCGAATGGGTCATAGGTACGGACCCTTTTAACGATGATTCCGATTTTGACGGCCTGAACGATTACGAAGAGATATTGTTGAGCATGGACCCCGAATCGCCTGATTCGAACAATGACAAGTTTCCAGATTACAAGGAGGTCATGGGCGTACCCATCGATCTTGACGGGGATGGACAGCCCAATGCATGGGACTGGGACAACGACGGGGACGGTGTTGTGGACTATATCGACCTGTCCCCCTTCGCTTCAACGTCCTTGATCAGCGAGACCCAGGTCGAGATCAGCTATAGCGGCGATCCCCTTTTCGTAACATTTCAACTCAGGACCGCCGACCCTGACCACATGAAGCTCCTGTTCCAGACCTGGGATTGGCCCAATGACCGCGCGGGGACCATGAAGGACCTGGACAAATCGACCGAGGACATCACCATAGCCCCGATGCTCAAGGTGGATAGCTCGATCCTTCCGCCCCAGGAGGACATACTCGAATATGGGATGGTCGTTGAGGAGGGAAGCATATACGTGCCATTGTTCCCGGTGTGGGAGATGGGGAACGTAGTGGCCTTGAAGGCCCGTATGTACGTCCCCTCCCTGGGGTCCCCTCAGACCCTGGACCTAACGGCCGAACTGATCTGGAAGGTCAACGGGAAGACGGACGTGCCCATCGCGTCCCTGGAATGGATCGATGGGGGGCATCTGGCATTGGATCCGGAAGGCAAGGCGACCATCTCCTACGGAGAGGTATCGGACAACGAGACCCTTGAATGGACGGAGCTGGGGGGCGGGAAGGTGGCCATCGTCGGTTCCAATGGCCTCTATCTCAACGTCGATGACAACGGGTCTGTCGATTTCTCATCTGGTACCATCGAGGAGAGCACGGTCTTCACCAGGATCTATTCGGAGGGCGGGAGCGTCAGATTGACCGCCTTCAACGGCAACGATCTGGCTGCGGACTGGGATGGTAACATCAGGGCCGATGGCAACGAGGGCGAAGGGATGGACGAGTTCATCAAGGAGGACCTGGGGTTCAGGAAGCACACCGTGACCTTGGCCTACTATTATGAAGACTTCATCCTGACCGGCCTGTCGGCCGAGGAGAACCACGGGACCGATGTCGCCTTGGTGTATGGGGATGATGAACAGAACATGGTGGCGGCCAATCTGATCATGGCATATGAGTTCCTGCGCGACCCGGAGAACGACATTCCGGACATCGACGACATTCTCGACGATCATGACCTCATCTACCGCATGCAGACCGCCGGCTTTGCAACCAGCGATGAGGCTGTAAGGGCCATTACCACTTTGATGATGCCGATGGCCAGAGAGAACGCCAGCGGAGTCGGCCTAGCGTTCTACATCACCGCTTTCATCGATCGTTCCAGATGCATCGAGATGTCGGATGTGGCGATGGCCACGGACATCAACGGTACGTTGGTGATGAACCTTGATAATGTGGACCTGGTGACCTCGCGCCTTCTCAAGACCAGCTGGTATGAGGATGACGACGAACAACCGCTGGACCTCCATGAGATCGTACAGACCATGGGATCCTGGGGTTTGACCACCGAAGAACTAGCAAGCCTGACCGGCCTCATGGCGAGCTGGTGCGTTGGAGAGGTCACGGTGACCCATGTCAACTCAGTACCAATGGAATTCAACTTTCCGGAAGGGGAGTTCATAAGCGAAACGGTGGACACCATACTGAGCTTTGGGCTGGGGGCCATCGACCTTCTCATGTTCCAGGTGGAGATAATTACCACGGCCTACGCCTTTTCCGAGGCCTTCGTGGCCGTGGGGAACATGGTAAAGACCGGGTTGGAAAGTACCTGGAAGCTGTTCAAGCAAGCTTTTACCTCCGTCAGGAACTCCGTGCAGGGCGCGGGCTCCTTCATGAGCCGGGTCAGTACGACCTTGAATGTCATAGGGATCGTCATCGCCGTGGTCATCTCCCTATACGCCCTTTTCTCTATAGGCTTCGAGATGGGCTGGACGGCGGTGGGGACCGGAATCGCGGTCACCACGGCAATTTTCACCCTTGCCTATACCCTGATACTGATAGGCATAGCGAGCTTGGGGCCCGTGGGGGCCATAATCGCCGGGCTGATAGCGATTGTGGACGTGATAGGCCTGCTGCTCTTCGGTTCCACCTGGGGGCAGGAATTCCTGAAATGGCTGATCGATGTTTTCACCGATACCAACATACGCAGCGAGGTCAACTTGGATACCATAGGGTCCGATACGGGGCTCATTGACCTAGATGGGAACGGGATCGATGCTGGCGATCGCATCTGGTTCAAGAGCTGGCATTACGGAAACGTCACCATCACTTCCGATGGAAGCGAAAGCGATGTCCGTGATAGTTACATCATACCCCAACAGACGATGAGCGTGCCCTGGTACAGCTGGTCCGCCACCGGTGGGAACTACACGGTCCTGGAGACCAGCCAGACCTCGAACTCCAAATCCACTTTGTACGAGACCGAGGCCTGGGTTCAGCCCGGGGTAGGAATGGTCAACTTCCCTGTGGCGGTGGGCCTTCGCGCCGATTACAATGTCTACTACGACGATTGCTGGTGGTTCTTCGGCTGGTGGTGCGATCGGGAGTCCTATTCTGACTCCCAGAGTAAAGGATGGACCACCCTGTACTTCGATGTCATGCCCGGCAGCGTGGACGAGTTCGCACTCTGGAAGAGCATTGAATCAAACGATCGCGACGGGGACGGATTGAAGAACGAGGAGGAGAACGGGACCAGCGCTTGGTCCTGGGACACCGATCAGGACGGTCTGGGGGATGAATATGAGATCCAGATCGGAACGGACCCGGCACTTGCCGATTCCGACAAGGATGGGGTGAACGACCGCGAGGAGCACATCTGGGGTTCCGACCCCTGGTCATACGACTCGGACCGGGACGGGCTCACGGACATCATGGAGCACTCCGGTTGGGTGGTCAATTTCACCTACCAGGGGACGATGTTCTACTGGCACGTTCGTAGCAACCCCTGCACCATGGACGGTGATGGGGACGGCATCACCGATCTGGAGGAGTATCACAGCCTTCTCAACCCCGTGTCGGACGACACCGATGGTGACGGGGTGAAGGACGAACTGAGAGGTTACTACCAGACCAGCCTGGAATACTCCATGAGCTTCGGGTATGGTCTGATCGAGGGCGATTGGGGGGACACCCGCTGCCTCGCCATAGATTCGGAGGGAATGGTGTATAGCAGCGGTTACGAGGACACCTCGGTCCACGTGTATCATCCCAACGGGACCTTGGTCGATGTCTTCGATACCCCCATCCTCGGAGTGGTGAAGGACCTCGCCATCGGACCCGACGACAACCTGTACATCTGCGGCAACCGCGAGGTACTGGTCATGAACAGGTCGGGAGGTCTGCTTCTTGAGATCGACCCCTTCCTTTCCGGCGATTCCTCCCTCTACGTCCTCGAGGGCATAGCTCTGGACGAGAGCGGTCAGATCTTCGTATCTATGGACGATCATGCATATTCCGACACACAGCCCGGTCTGGTTCGCAAGTATCAGACGAACGGCACATACGTGGCCGACATCATAGTGGGGAACATGAGCATCGATCGCTGGTATGACTACTACACAAAATTCCACATCGGTCACGATGGTCTACTGTATGTGATAAACAGCACACTTATCCAGGTGTTCGATCAGAACGGAGTGAAATTGCGTGAATGGGGCGGGTACGGGAACATGCCGGGACAGTTCGCCGACCCCAAGGACATCATCGTGGACGAGGACGGGAACGTATTGGTGACGGACTCCTATACCCCTTACATCTTGGGCAACGCCCTGGTGCAGAAGTTCACCAATACAGGCAATTGGATGTTCTCTTTCGGCTATGAGGGCGAATATCCCCAGTTGAACGCGGCCAGGGGCATTGCGCTGGACGAAGACAATTCCATCTACATCGGCGAAGGTGATAGCGGTTATATACAAAAGTTCTGGCACAACACAACCTGGATAGGCCCAATTCCGCCAGAGGTCCTCGATTCTGACGGGGACGGGCTCAATGACGTCTCCGAGGAGACGGGCTGGGAGACCACCGTGACCACGGAGCATGGTCCAGGATCGGTCGGTGAGACCACATGGGTGAGCAGCGACGCTTTCTCCACTGATACCGACAAGGATGGATTACCTGATCCCCAGGAATTCGACGTCGGCAGCGACCCCCGTTCGGTGGACACGGACAGGGACAACCTAAAGGACGCAATTGAGATCGCCATGGGCACGGACCCCTGTCATTGGGATTCCGACGGGGACGGACTGAGTGACGGAAAGGAGGTAAAGTTCGGTAGCGACCCCTTGCATCCTGATCCCGATGGGGACGGTCTCAACGACCTGGCGGAGTTCGATCTGGGGTCCGACCCGAGGAAGAACGATACAGACCAGGATGGACTGGGGGACCTGCAGGAGGCCTTGGCCGGTTCGGACCTGATGGATCCTGACTCGGACGATGACTTCATGTTCGACGGCACCGAGTTCGAGACCGGGACGGGATTGAACGCTGACGATTCGGATGGCGACGGGATCAGCGATGGTTACGAGTCCCTTTACGAGACCGACCCCCTGAATGGAGATACGGACGATGACAACCTCAGCGATGGCTTCGAGGTGGCGACCTATCTGAACCCCCTCTCGAACGACACCGACGGGGACGGACTGAACGATTCCTTCGAACTTGAGACCGGCCTGAACCCCCGTAGCCAGGACTCGGACGGGGATGGTGTCCCTGATGGTCTGGATACGGACAACCTGTTGTTCCTGGACCAGGATGTGATGCTGGTGATCGATTCGGCCCAATTCAACGACACGTTCTTCAACGAACTGACGAGCCGGGTCAACGTCACGGTTGTCACAGCCCAGGAGTTGATAGACGAGCATTACGAGGCCAAATACATCGTGCTGGTTGGCGATCCGGCGAATGGAGCGGGTACGGCCGGAGGGCTCATCTCCCAGTTGCTTTCCGATTCGGGGAACGTTTTGGACAGCATGACATCATCACCGATCGATAGGATGGCGGTGAGGTACGGGGTCTGGAACGCTACCCAGACCGTGGTCATGTTCTCCATGACCTATGATACTGATGCCATCAGGGCGGTCGGGGTTCTCAAGAGCATGAGCATGACCGTCAGCGAAAAGGGCTATATGGTCCAATATCACAATCCCCGAGCATGCTTCAAGCTCGATTTGATCGATAGCATGCACCTCACAGACACCTTCATCTGGGCGAAGCTCGGGTCCATGGACACCTTTGAGGTCGGGGTCACCAAGGTGAACGCGACTGAGGCTCCATCTACCATCGGACCAAGCACGGGAATCGCACCGGGATGGATGGACCTGGACAAGTTCGTGAACGTCGAGCTCAGCCTCGATGACCCGAACACGACCCTGGAAGGGGCGTTGGTACGCATATATTACACAGACGAGGAGCTGGACATGAACGGGGACGGGGACACCGATGATCTTTTGGACATCGATGAGCAGTCCATTCGCCTCTGGTCGTTCTCCAGCGACGATGGTCGATGGGAAAGGATCGGCTCAGGGCTCGGATCTAACACGACCGGGGTGAACACCACAGACCAGGAGATATTCGGAATCCGATATTCAGGTTACGTTTGGGCCAACGTGACAGAGCTCGGATGGTTCGCGTTGGCCGGAAGGCCCTACGCCATCGATGTTCGGATCGACGTCAGGTCGAGCGACGGAAATGACAAGATGAGCATCAAGAGCGGTGGGCTGTTGAGGGTGATCATCTACGGGAACGAGGACGCCGATGGCATCTGGATCGACGTTGCGTCACTCCGGATCGGGAACGCCGGTGTCGCCACCCAGAAGAACGATCGGTTCAAATTCACATGCAAGGACGTCGACCGTGATGGCTGGAATGACCTGGTGGTCTACTTTTCGGTCTCTGATCTCGTCCAGAACGGCGAACTGACGGTCTCCACGGAACTCCTGGAGGTGAACGGGAGTTTGGATGAAACACATGGCCCGCTACCCATACGAGGCTATGGAGCCGTTGTCATCGCTCCGGGCCAAACCCGCTAAAACCCTTTAAATCACATTTCAACGAGGTTTCCAGAGGACATGCTAAAATGATCCCATTGAAAGGGATCCATCGATAGATCATTATATGAACCGTGATCGGAACGTGTCTCGTTGAATAATATTAAGTACCGTCTTTCATTCCAGATTAACGATGAGCGACGCCGAGAATGATCTCCCCCGACCGATCATCGATGAGGACGAATGCAAAGGGTGTGGACGCTGCCTCAGTGCTTGCCCTAAGAAGGTTCTGGTCAGATCGACCAAAATGAATCGCAGGGGATTTTACCCGGTCCAGTACTCCGGTCAGGGCTGCACTGGCTGCGCCATATGCTTCTACAATTGCCCGGAACCCTATGCCATTGAGGTTCGCGACAAGGGGGAGGAGTGATCCCATGAGAAAGTTCGTCAAGGGAAATGAGGCGGTGGCCATTGGAGCAGTGTACGCCGGATGCGAGATGTACTTCGGATATCCTATCACCCCTGCGAGCGACATAGCACACGCGGTGGCTGAATACTTCCCACAATTAGGAAGGGAGCATCTGCAGGCGGAATGTGAGACCGGGGCGATCAACATGATATTCGGTGCGGCCGCGGCCGGTAAGTTAAGCATGACCGCCTCCTCCGGACCGGGAATATCCTTGATGCAGGAAGGCATGTCATACCTCGCCGGAGCACAGCTACCAGCGGTAGTGGTCAACGTTATGAGGGTAGGACCTGGATTGGGCAACATCGGCCCAGAGCAGGGGGATTACAATCAGGCGGTCAAGGGCGGCGGCCATGGCAATTATCACAGCCTGGTCCTGGCGCCCGCCTCGGTACAGGAGATGTGCGATCTGACCATGAAGGCCTTCGAGCTTTCGTTCAAATACCGCAACCCGGCCATCGTTCTGGCGGACGCGGTGCTGGGACAGATGATGGAGTTCCTCACATTCCCTGAAGAAGTAAAGGTAAAACCCATGACGGATGGATGGGCAGTGCATGGGGATCATGAAAGCCGCTGCAATCTGATCACCTCCATATACCTGGACAACGAACTGCAGGAAAGGCACAACTGGGCGCTTCAGGAGAAGTACGACGCCATGCAGGTAGAGGCTCTGGCCGAGTCCTACCTTCTGGAAGATGCGGAGATAGTGCTCACCGGCTACGGTACCAGCGCCCGCATCGCCCGTTCGGCGGTGGACCGGCTTAGGGACGGGGGCATCAAGGCCGGATTGCTAAGGCCCATAACCCTGTTCCCGTTCCCGATCGAACAATTGAAGAAAGCGGCCATCACCGGAAAGATTTTGGTCGTGGAGCTGAGCAACGGTCAGTATCGAGACGACCTATTGCTCCATCTGGATAGAAAGATCTCTTGCCAAGTGGACCTCATCAACCGCATGGGAGGCAACATGATGAAGGTGGAGGACGTGGTGGAGAGGGCCAAGAAGATGCTGAGGGAGGGAGGGCAATGATCAAGCGCGCCACTGGTTTCAATGAAACGTTCGATCGGAGGGAAAAAGGGACAAGAGCGACGCACTATTGCCCTGGCTGTGGACATGGGATCATCCACAAGCTCATAGCCGAGGCCATGGCCGACCTTGGCATTCAGGACCGCACCGTGTTCGTATCGCCGGTCGGATGCGCCGCCTTCTGCTATTACTATTTCGACTGCGGCAACGTGGCCGGTCCGCACGGGCGTGCTTCGGCCATCGCCACCGGTGTCTCCAGGGCTCTACCCGACAGCGTGGTAATCTCCTATCAGGGGGACGGGGACCTTGGAGCGATAGGTTTCAACAACGCATTCCAGGCAGCGAACCGCGGTGAACATTTCGCCTGCTTCTTCATCAACAATTCTATCTATGCCATGACCGGAGGGCAGATGGCCCCTACGACCATGATCGGTCAGAAGACCACGACCACCCCGTTCGGGCGCGACGCGGCCAAGGAAGGTTATCCACTAAAAGTGTGCGAGGTGCTGGACCAGCTGCATGCCCCGGTCTATATAGAGAGGGTCTCGGTCGCCGACACTAAAAGGATAATGCAGGCCAAGAAGGCCGTGAGAAAGGCATTGGAGATCCAAAGGGACGGCAAGGGATACGCCTTCGTGGAGTTCCTTTCTCCCTGTCCAACCAATTGGCGCATGGACCCGGTGACTTCCGCCGAGTTCGTCACCGAGAGTATGGAGAAGGTATTCCCTCTAGGATGTCTCAGGGACCGCACGGCCGAGGACGCACCCATACCCAACCAGATACCGCAACTGACCCTTTCCCAATTGTTCGGTGAGGAACATGAGGGAAAAGCCGCCGAGGTCGATCCCGCCTTTAAAGAGAAGAGCTTCAAGTTCTCCGGGTTCGGAGGTCAAGGCGTGCTCTCGCTTGGACTGGTCATCGCAGAGGCTGCCGGTCTGGCGGGACGCTTTGTATCCTGGCTACCAAGTTATGGACCGGAGCAGCGGGGCGGTTATGCATCTTGTTCGGTCGTTGTAAGTGGCCACGAAGTAGGATCTCCCACGGTGGACGATCCAGAGGTGTTGGTGGTCATGAGCCAGCCAGCACTGGAGAAGTACTACAACACCGTCAGACCGGGTGGTGTGATGATATATGAGGCCTCACTTCCTCGTCCAGAACCTAGGGATGGTGTACGTGTTCTGGCCTTCCCGGCATCGAAGATAGCCGTCGAGAGCGGAACGCCCAAGGCGGCCAACACCGCACTCTTGGGTGCGTTGACAGCGATGGGTCTGCACGGACTACCAGAAGAGGAAGTCCTAGCCGCTTTGGACGCCAGCTTCGCGGCCAAACCGAAGCTCGTCGAGAGGAACCGCTTGGTGTATCGGACCGCCTTCGAATGGGCGAAGAACAATTTCTGAGCGAGTGTTTCGGCACTCTGCTCATTTTTCATTTTATTTGGAGCCATGGGATCGGTTGACGGTAAGTTTCATAAACGGTCGGCAGTTTAGGTAGAGACATTGCCGAGCCTCGTTGAGGACTGGCCATGATTTGGAGGATTACGAAATGCCCTCTTCTGAGAAGATCGGGACACGTGTTCACACATTCCGCGAGCGATTGGGAATGACCATTGACGACCTAGCCAAGAACGCAGGAGTGGACGCGGCCTTGATTCGAAAGGTGGAGGATGGAGAGGTCTATCCCCCGCTAGGCGTAATGGTGAAGATATCCCGAGCGTTAGGTCAGCGGCTGGGAACCTTCATGGACGACCAGGTGAGGGAAGACCCGGTCATCGTACGTGCCACCGACCGTATAGAAGAGACCGCCGCTCACAATGGAGGAGCGGGAGGTCAGTATCATTACTACCCCCTGGGAAAAGGCAAGACGGACAGGCATATGGAGCCCCTCTTCATCGTCATCCAACCGAACGGCGAGAAGAACACCTCCTCCCATGAGGGGGAGGAACTGATCATCGTGGTGAAAGGTGAGGTGGAGCTCATCTACGGTAAGACCACGTTCACACTGAAGGCTGGCGATTCCATGTACTACAATTCGATCGTGCCGCATCATCTAGGCGCAGCGAACGACGCGAACGCCGAGATTTACGCGGTGATCTACACCCCCTTCTGAGGTGAATGGATGGCAAGAGAGGATATCACCCGGGAGGCCACCATCGGCCAGCTTTTGGACGAAATAACCGAGAAGGTGCCGGATCAGGACGCGGTGGTCTATGTCGACCGCGATTATCGACTGACCTGGCGGGAGTTCCGGGACACTGTGGATAAGACCGCCAAAGGCCTGATGGCATTGGGCGTGAAGAAGGGCGAAAAGGTGGCGATATGGGCGACCAACGTGCCTCATTGGGTGACGCTGCAGTTCGCCACCGCCAAGATCGGAGCGATCCTGCTCACCATCAACATCAACTATCGCAACGCTGAGATCGATTACCTGTTGAAGCAATCGGACTGCGAGAACATCTTCATCATCGACGGCTATCGGGACACTGACTATGTCCAAACCCTCTACGAGCTGATCCCGGAACTGAAGGACCAGCCTCGCGATGGTCTTCATTCTGATAACTATCCTCAATTGAAGAGGGTTTTCTTCCTGGGTCCGGAGAAACATCGCGGCATGTATTCCTGGAACGAGCTGTTAGCCTTGAACGTCCAGGTCAGTGATGAGGAATATCGCCAGCGTCAGGGAGAGCTGTCGCCGTACGACGTGGTCAACATGCAGTACACCTCCGGTACCACTGGCTTCCCCAAAGGGGTGATGCTCACCCATTTCAACATCACCAACAACGGTTACTGGACCGGGGCCAATCAGAACTTCACCCCGAAGGACCGGGTCTGCGTTCCGGTACCGCTGTTCCACTGCTTCGGCTGCGTATTGGCGGTCATGGCCTGTCTGAACCACGGTGCCACCATGGTCATCCTGGAGAGGTACGATCCCATCAATGTCATGATGTCTATCGAGCGTGAGAAGTGCACCGCGTTGTATGGCGTACCCACCATGTTCATTGCCATCCTGGACCACAAACTATTCCATAAGTTCGATTTCTCATCGTTGCGCACTGGCATCATGGCCGGGGCGCCCTGCCCCATCAAGACCATGAAGGAATGCGTGGAACGCATGAACATGACCGAGGTCACCAACGTTTACGGGTTGACCGAGACCAGCCCAGGCATGACCCAGACGCGCTTTGACGAGCCGAGCCTGGATAGAAAATGCTCCACCGTAGGTCAGCATTATCCCGGTGTGGAAGTGGCTATCATCGATCCGGAGACCGGCCGGTTCTGCCATGTCGGGGAGCACGGTGAGCTGTGCTGCCGGGGCCATAACGTCATGAAAGGGTACTATAACATGCCCGTGGAGACCGCCAAGGCCATAGACAAGGATGGATGGCTGCATTCGGGGGATATCGGCATACAGGACGCGGAAGGTTACTTCGCCGTCACTGGCCGCCTTAAGGACATGATCATCCGAGGTGGCGAGAACATCTACCCCAAGGAAGTGGAGGACTTCATCCACCATATGTCGGGGGTGCAGGATGTGCAGGTGGTCGGCGTCCCCAGTGAAAAATATGGTGAGCAGCCGGCGGCCTTCCTTATACTGAAACCTGGGGTCACCATGACCCCGGATGACGTGCGGGACCATTGCCGGGGGCAGATCGCCTTTTACAAGATACCGAAGTACGTGCACTTCATCGACGAATATCCGTTGACGGCAAGTGGCAAGATAATGAAGTTCAAACTTAGGGACCTAGCTACCCAGCTATGGTCTGATGCTTGATTCCCAATCTATATCTACCTTGGAATGCACTATTTAACTGGAGGTTTCGTACCTATGCCAGAGAAAGATATATCAGAGGTATTATCAGAGAAAGGCCAGGAGATCAAGAAGATGTTTAAGGATTTCGATGCGACCCTGGAACAGTGGAAGTTCTCCGTGGAGGATACTAAGGAAGGAACGATAGTGGAGATCCACGCGAGGGCCCTGATCAAGAAAAAGGAGAAGAAGGGCTGATCAGGAGCATCGCGCCTTCATTTCTGAAGAAGGCGTATCAATTTTTCTATCTTGACCGCCGACAATCGAAAGTCTGGTCGTTTATCGATGAGGTCCAAATAATCAGAGGCCCTTTTTAGGTCCCGACCGGGATAATTCTTCCGGGCCAGTTTGACGATGGCCTCAGGAGTTCCAAACTCTAGGAAGGATGCTATCATGCATGCCAAGTCATAGGCCCTCTTCTCTTTTTGGGGGGCGTCCTCCAATAGATGGCCTACATCCATGATGTACACCTGGTCTGAGAATATGAAGTTCTCTGGTTTGATGTCCCCATGGAAAACCTTCTTACGGTGCATCTTCCTCAAATGCTGGAAGGCCTCTTCCAGTTGTTCCATCTTGATCTTCTTACCTGAAACAGCATCACCCATGTCAAGGAACTCCGCCACGAATAACCAGAGGCCTCCGACCAAAGGATAATACCCAAAGGGCTTGGCCGTGGGAATGCCTATGTCATACATCTTGGAAAGTCCTTCGAACTGATGTTTGGCCATCTCCTTGGCCGAGTGGGTGAAATCGAAGAGGGGTTCTCTGGAGTTCATTTGTAGGTAGATGTTCTTGAACAGTTGGAAGGTGCGCTCGGTCATGATGTCGCTGCCCCCCAGTATCTTGCCGAAATAGATTATCTGACGGTCCTCTGAGTCGAGTCCCTCGATCTTGACCGGTATTGAGAGGCGCGATCCGTCCGCACCTATCGGGGTGACCGATATCTTGTGCATCTCGAAAGCCTCGGCCATTATCAAATAGATGGTTTTCAGGACCCCGCGGAAGAATTCCCGGTTATCCAAGCTGTTTGGAACATTCTTGGTCTGCGCTGTCACTGAGCCCCCTCCTCCTCTTTTGGCGGAGGAGCGGCAAGGAGCCGTGCCTTCTCCCGTTGGTTCTTTATCGATCCCTTCCATAGTTCAAGAACTAGACGAATGGCCTGAAGACGATGGATCTTTAATCCCTTATTGACCCCACGACCGAGCTCCATCACCGGTACGCCCTTGTGAGAATAGATGATCCGCCAGACCGCCAGATCGGGCACGACAAAGAAGAATTGGTTGGTGTTCAGGATCACGTCCTTCCCTCGGACTACAACATCCATGTCCATCATGCCCTCGCGTTTGATGGGTATGCTCACCCCTTTACCGAACACAGCTCGGAAAAGGGCGTAGGTGATGACCTCCACCGTACCAACGTCGATGTTCCTATCCAGGTTGATGGGCATGTATCCCTCACCCGGTTCTCTCTCCGATACCCCGCGTTCCTTCATTATCCTCTGATATTCTTCCGGAGTACGGGACGACGGGGGCATGGGGCGGTCCCCATCCTCCGACCAACCCATAAAAGGAGCCCCTTCCTTGTGGTATTCACTATCAACCTTGCTCCTGCCCTTGGCGGTCCATATGTTTTCAAAGGCCTTCATGTCCGCATCAATACCCGAGGTTTCATCGCTCAGGCCCTTATGATATTCCCCCACGACCTTACGGCATTCGGGATCCGTCCATTCCTCGGGACATAATAAGACCCTGTCGTCGTCCTCTTCCTTTTTTACCTCTTTTTTTTCTTTTTCAGGGCTCAATGTCCGCACCTACTTTTTTATAAGCACCTGAAATCGTGCAAAGAGACGGGTGCCGTCCGGAAACTCTTCCATGGAGACCTTCCAATCCTCCATCTCTGCGTTGAGATTATCGAAGAACTTGTCGATCTCATCCACGATCTTCTCTACGTTCTCCGGTTTTCCACCTACCAAGTGTAAAATCGAAGCCATTTTCTCTTTCTTGCCCATGGAAGTACCAGGAGTAATTATCTATGAACGGATTAAATATCCTTTCGCATCTCTATATTGTTAGTTAGCTAATCATTTTTATGATAGACCTCGCTATTTGATGCCCGAATAAGCTATGAACCCCACCGAACGTGATGCCGTCTCCGAGAATGTATCCGACTTCTTTATTGATGTATCAAGGGAACTGACCCATCAGGAGATGATGCTGAGTCGGGTGCGGAATGAAGGGGAGAATCGAACGCTCAGGTCGATCGTCTCTCTGGGGTTGCTGATATTGGTCTCTGCGGTAATCATCATGAGACCGGAGACATTGCATATCTGGTTGATCGTCGCGCTATTGCTCTATTCCTACAATTTCGTTATACTGCTGCTGCCAACGACCACGGGCCGGACCCGCCCGAAACAGAAGGTGGCGCCAAGGGAGAAAGGTACGGACCACCGCTGGCTAGCCATCAAACTACTGCTGCGCAAGAAGAAATTGGCCATAGAGATGGGGTTGACGGTGTTTCTCGGAGGGATGGTCCCCCTGACCCTCAGCTTCACGATAATACTGGGAACGGGACTGTGCCTACTGGCCTATTTCCTGTTGACCTCCTATTCCATGGTCGACAGCTTGGTGCTCCTAGTGTCGATGCAGGTGTCGTTGATCATCACCTTCTACGCCCTGATAATCATTTTACATCCTCAGTCACAAGGGATAACCTTGTTCGCTAGAGCCTGGAAAGATCGAATAGGGATCGCTCGCTCCAAGGGTTGGGCCGCCACCACATTGGTGCTCATGGTGGCCATTGGACTGGTCACCGCTCTGGCCATACTTTTCATTGGTGCCCTGATACTCCCAGGTGTCACCCTGGCTAGCCTATTGGCATCCCTCAGCCACCTGATCCTAGAGGACCTCTTCATCATAGTGATGTTCCTGGCCGTGCAGATATGGGTGATGAGGAGCTTTCAGAGCCTCACCAGCCGGCGCATGGCCATTACGATCCTGAGTTCGAAGGTGGGGAAGCTCAAGGAGCTGCTGACGCGCTGCGAGGTGCTCAACACCCCGGCAGGGATGGGGGCGGAGCGTGAAGAAAGGTTCCAGGCCATCATGTCCGAGTATTACGCCTTTATGATCTACGATGTGATCCGTCTGGATTTCTTCAGCTACGCACCCGTGTACCTAGTAGGACCACGCCTCAAGTACGTGCTGGACGAAAAGGTGATCGCCCAGTTACCTGGGTGAGAACGTCCCTCAAGACTTTCCTTCGATCTCGGCGCCCATGGCGTCCACCCAATCCTTGTGGAACCTGGCACGTGGCCGTCCTCGGCGGACGATATCGAAAGCCTCTGAGTAGCCGATCCCCAACTTCCTGCTTAGGTAAACCATGACCACGAACGCTGAACGATCACGTCCGTGATAGCAATGGACCATGACCTTCACGCCTTTGTTGGAGAGTTCCATGAGCAGTTCCGCGGCCCTGATGATCTTGGCCGTGTTGGGGCGTCGACCCACGAAATAGAACCTTTCGTCGAAAAGGGATCGGGCGTTCATACTGAGATCTATACCCTGCAGCCTCTGCATACCATGCCTCCGATGGTCCAACCAACTTCCTATGGCCACCGTCTCATCGATCCATTCCATTTCCATCTAACTAGGCATCCCTATCGATATCATCTTTCTGGTCCGTACTTACGTCCAGAACGGAGCATTTACGGTCCGATGGGAGAGCGTTAAGCTAGGGGGTTCTTGGAATAAATGCATATATGATCATTCCAATCCGCCGTTCGATGCCGAAGGCCGTCCTTGGTGACATCCAGATGAACTTTGAGGTTCATGGTGAAGGAGAACCCCTGGTGCTCATCACCGGCCTTGGTGGTGAGATATCCTTCTGGAAGAAGTTCGTACCTATTCTATCGAAGAAGCACCGAGTGCTGATACTGGACAACCGGGGAGCGGGCGATACGGAATATCCGTCCACCCTTTTTACCATGCATACGATGGCCGAGGACATCATGAACCTCTTGGACCACCTGGAGATCGAGCGGTCCCACGTATTGGGATGGTCCATGGGCGGGAACGTGGCCCAGGAGATCGCCATCAACCACCCTGACCGCGTGGGAGCGTTAGTTCTCATGTCCACCTATGCAAGGAGGCCGGAACGATCCGCTTTCGCCATCGACACCATGATACGTTCGGCGGATGAGGGGGCCTCCTTCGATTCACTTATGGAAATGATGCAATCCTGGTGCCTGCCGGAGGATTACTTCAAACGGTTGGCGTTGGCCAAGCCGGCGCAGCGAAGGGCCAATGGCAACGGGAAAAGGGCCTTGGAGGGATTTCGCGGACAGAAGCTAGCTCTAGACCTTTTCGACAGTCACGAGCGACTATCGAGCATTTTGAGCCCTACCCTGGTCATGCACGGAGAGGAGGACATAATGGTCGCACCGCATTTCGCCGTGGAACTGCAGAAGCGCATCAAAGAGGCGAAGCTCGAGTGGGTTCCAGGCGCAGGACACATCATTCCGGCGAACAAGTGTTGCTCCCAGGTCCTGGGATTCTTGGCAGATCGCCCGATATGAACGATATCATTCCAGACCGGGTATCTTAGTACTGGTCCCCTCTTCGCCGAAGACGGCCACCCTGCTTGCCGACTTTTCGTTCAACAGGGTCATCCCCAGTTCCTCAGCCAGACGACGCCCGAACTCCAGCACCTCGGAATGAGAGGGCATGTTATCCATGGACATTCGACGTCGCGAATCACCGACGAACACGAAGCCCTTCGGCTCGACGAAGGTCGGATCGGCAAGGCGGTCAAGAGCGGCATACTCCTTCTCCCAACCAAGGTTCCAATCCTTGACCACGGTGTGTCTGATGACCGTGCGGGTATTGAGGGACGGCAATAGTTCCAGAGTGCGCCTTATTCGGTCCCATCCGTCCGGGATCCTCGGAACGCACAGTTGTCGGTATATCTCCTCGTTCGGCGCGGCCACGGTCACGTAGAGCTGCGTTGGTAAGGTGCTCAGGTTTTCCAGGACCTCCGGGAAGGTACCGTTGGTCACCAAGAAGGTGGTCATTCCCCGACGATGACAAAGTTCGATGAAATCGCCCAGGTAAGGATACATTGTCGGTTCACCCGCCAACGATATCGCCACCTGCTTCGGTTCCCTGGCCTCCTGCCACATGGCCGGAGAGCAGCGCGGATCACCCTTGAAACCGGTGATCAGCTGACGCTGCCCTTCGATGCAGGTGTCCAGCACGACCTCGGGGTCCTGCCATTTCGTGACCGTCGACTCGAATCCGCGCACTCTCCAGCAGAAAAGGCAATTGTGAGTGCAATCGTTCACCACCGGGGTCATCTGGAGGCAGCGATGGGAGCGGATGCCGTAGAAGTCCTGCTTGTAACAGGTTCGCCCCTTCAGCAAGCTTTGCTTCATCCAGTGACATAGCTTTACCCCGGCGTGGTCCCCGCATAATCGGTACTGCTGCTTCTGCAGTATCTCCTTGAGGTCCTTATTCAATCGACTCACCCCTCATATTGGAATAAGGAGCTCTGTTTTCCGCGGGGTTCCGATCGCTTCATTGACGGCTTTGGCTCCTCCACCACAGTTTCCTTGAAAACCTTTTGAACGGGGTTCGGATCACCCTCTTTGGACCGAAGGACATCCTCCACATCCTGCATGAGACGTTTGATCTCGGCGGAATCAACCTTTTTGTCCAGCAGATATGCGACCTGCTCCATGCCCAGGTTCAGTTCTATTGTGATGGCCAGACGGAAATCCTTGTCGGCCTTGAAGATGGTGCTCAAATATGGCAATACATCCTGCGATGCCCGACGCGTGGAGGTGTGGGTGTGATCCGCGATCTTCTGAGATATCTGGGACTTCATGTTGCGCGTAGCCTTGCTCCGGGACATCTTCATGATGTAGCTGGGGAAACGATATTGCACCCATCCCCGGTTCGTTCGCGATTTGGATGTCGTAACACCGTATGACATATGATCGGAGGCATATGCCCAGAACCCATAGTATTGGCGTCTTATCACCCTGGAAAGAAAAATATCGGAACGGGAAAGGTGCTCGTAGGCCCGGTGCAGGTCCTCACCCTTGTATTCCAAGGATACGTTCTCGTCCAGCCACATCATCACATGCTCCGGGGTCTCATCTACGTCCATCATGGTATGTCGAGCACGCTTGGCGTCTCCCTCGTGCAAAATATCGCGCATGAGGTCGTACATGTTCCTCAGGGACAGACGGCTCTCCAGCACGAAAGCGTCATCATCCCCGATGCTCTCATTGCCTTCGGCCACGGCCTGCAGGTCACGCACCGCCGCCCTCATGTCCCCATTGGAGTTCTCGATGATGGTCTCGAAAACCCTCTGCGGAACCTCCAACCCTTGGTCCAGGGCGATCTTGCGCAAAACACCGCGCATGGTGTTCCCCTGCACCCTGCCCACCTTTATTTGCATAGTATTGTTCTTGATGGCCGAGCTCTTCCTGCTGAGCGCGTAGAAATCATTGACTATGAGGATGACCGGCTGTCTGGTGTTGGCGACGAGGTCCGCTATGGCGGGTACGCCCCCAGAATCCTCCCGACCGAAGATATTGTCCGCTTCGTCGAGTATGATGAGCTTGAGGCGCCCTTCCTTGCTTGAAAGGAACTCACCTTCGTCGGTGAAGGTCTCGGAACGAGAGCCGCGCCCAGCCACGTTCTTGATGGCAATAGCGTTCCTTTGATCGGAGGCGTTCATCTCCACCACCCCCCAATTGAAATCGTTGGCCAAAGCCAAAGCAGCGCTGGTCTTGCCAACGCCCGGGGGGCCCATGAGCACTACGGCCCTGTGCGAAGGACGACCTTCCTCCCAGGATAGGGCCCACTGTTGCAGGTCCTTGATCACCTTGGGATTGCCGACCACTTCCACCAGTCCTTTGGGGCGGTACAGCTCCGTCCAATCGTCACCCATCAACTGTCACAATGACCGCGTGACTTATAAAAGTGAGGTAAAGAGAAATGAAAATAAGGAAAAAGGAGGGTTGGAACCCTCGTTCTCAGATCTTGCCCTTCTGTCTCATGAGAAGGAATATCCCTGCACCCGCCACGGCTGCGATGACGACGATGAACACGATGATCATGACCATGTCGTTGTTCGGGTTGGCGGTAGCTGAGGCCTTCTCGCTCCATGGACCTGGACCAGCGGGATTCACGGCGCCCACCTGATAGGTGTATTCCACTCCGTTCTCCAATCCAGTGTCGGTATATCTGGTCTCTCCGCCACCCACGGTGGCGATGAGCACGAACATACCGGTCTCGTTCTGACGATAGACCCTGTACTCGGTTATTGCCGCACCGCCGTTGTCAGGCGCGTTCCATTTCAGCAGCACAGCCTTGTCTTGACCGGAGGCGTCTACATCTGGCATTCCAGGTAATGTGCATGGAGTGCCGACCACCGCGTTGGAGTATGGACTGCTGCCTTCGGAGTTCATCGCTCTAATGCGGTATGTCCAAGAGACCCCGTTCTCCAATCCCAGATCGCTGTAGGAGTTCGCCGTTCCGCTCACATCATCGTATAGGACCAGATCGTTGGTGCTGGTTCCCCGGTAGATCACGTACTCGGTGATATTGGCACCACCGTTGCTAGCGGGAGCTTCCCAGTTCAACGTGACAGCACCATCACCTACGGTCGTCGTAAGGTTCAGCGGGGCGGAGGGGACCACGACAGATGAGGCGTACCTAAGGTCCTTGCCCACCGGATCGTAGTAGCTTATATGAGCCCTCCCCTGGAAGTCCATAGCCATGGAGATGTGATCCCCGCAGCCTTGAAGGTCGACCTTCTGGAACATCCAGATGCCGTTCCTCTTTTCCACGTACTTCAGGATCCCCGAGCCAGCCTGATCGACATAGGCGATGTGCTCGTCGCCGTTCGCATCGACCATAATGGAACTGGCTATGCCTACGTTCCCTTCGGCCTCGATCACCTGGGCACCATTCCACTGTCCACCGACATTGTTCTTATATTTCAGTAGGGACAGGACCTCATTGTAGTATGTGATGTAGATCTGGTCCTGATCATCAATGAACATAGAGATGCCACCGCCAAGCTGGTCGGAGGTCTCCAGGGATTCTATGGCCCACCCTGTGACTATCTGGTTGGCGTGGATCAGTTCCCCGCTGCGATAGTAGGCCACATGCACCATGTTCTCTGAATCGACCGCCAGCGAGACACGCCCTTCGACTTGTCCGCTGCTGTCGATCAATCCTATTATCCAGTCCCCACCAGCATTGCTGGTGTACTTCAGGTTCTTTGATGCGTGATTGAGGTAGGCGATGTGCACCGACCCGTTCCCATCGATGGCTATGGAGCTGTACAATCCCACATCACCTGAGCCGTCCAGGGTGCGTATATCCCAGTCGCCGTCCTGATTGGTGGCGTACTTAAGGATCCTGGAACCGGTCATGTCGTAGTAGCTGATGTGAACGTTGCCATCGGCGTCCAGGGCAATGGACGGGAACAGTCCCACCATTGGAGTGGTATTGTCGATGGTCACTACGTTCCATCCATCCACGTTATTAGCGTAGTTCAGGCTTCCGTTAGAATTGTCGTAATAAGCCATATGGATGAAACCATCGGCGTCAACGGCGATGGAGCTTTGCTCTCCCACTAAACCGTCTTCGTCCACGGTTTCCAGCACCCACTTGGCTCCGGAGTTGGTTATGTAGCTCAGCTGCGCGCTCGCATCCACCAGGTCGATGTATACGACATGTTGTTTGTTGTTATAATCGGAGACCATTGCACTGCAAACACCGCCGGACGTATCAAGCACCCAGAAGCTCCAATCATCGTTGAAGTATGCGTAGCACAGGTCTTGGTTCGACATGTCATAATACGTGATGTGGAACCGGTTCATCGAATCTATATCCAGGGAAAGCCAGGAGTTGACATTCGTGGTGTCGTCCACAATCTGTTTGCTCCAAACCCCGCTGGTACCGCGTATGGCCAGTTTGAGATCGCGAGATATCTCGTCGTAATATGCTACACATGGCCTTTCACCCATCGCATCGATGTCGATCTCAACACCGAAAGATGAACCTGAATCCACAACCTCAGAAGTCCATTCCGATCCGTTCAATGAGGCGTAGCACAATTCATTATCCTGGGAGATGTATGCGACCTGCAGCTTTCCGTCGGTGAACATCAAGCTGTTACCGAAACCCACGTCCTCGATCGCCAAGGCAGTGCTCCACGAATTACCGGACTTGACCGCGTATTTTAGCGCATCGTTGGAGTAGTCCAGGTAGGTTATGTAAACGGAACCGGATCCGATCGCGATCGAATTATACTCCCCTACAACACCTGTCGAATCGACTACAGAGATAGACCATGAATCTAAATTTCCAGTGGCGTACTTCAGGTCATTGTTGGTGGCGTCATAGTAGCTAATGTGGACCTTTCCCGAGGAGTCCACAGCTATTGAGTTGTATTTTCCGACGTTCGCTGAACTGTCGACAACCTCGGTCATCCATGCGCCATCACTATTGGTGGCATACATGAGATTCTGACCGAACGTGTCATAATAGCTCACGTGGAGATAACCGTCAAGATCTATCGCTTCGCTAATGACATTGCTAACATCTGATTCACTATCGATGGTCCCCTTTGTCCAAGAGGTCTCATCAAGCGACAATGTGACCGCGGACCCGGTCCCGCCTATGAATAAAAGACCCATGAACAAGGGCATCAATAGTAACCAGGCTACCGCTGATGCTCTCAGCTTCTTCGTTTGCATCCCAATTCCCTCCAGTTGTAAGAAATTTGAGAAATATATTGTCTTTAACATATTTGAAATCAATGTTACTTTACTATTATTATCTGTGATTATTATATTACTCATGATAAAAGACGTTTAATATTATACTATGTAACGTGTTTTAGTATATTATTTACGTATTTTATAATTCGATTTATAATTGAATTGGAATTTTCCGGCGTGTTCTTTAATCACTATATATAATTTTCGTGATTATATAAATTAACCATGAATGAACAAGGATTTTACTTAAATAATTAAATTTGATTTGATTGAAATTTCTGGCGTTAATAGTATGGTTTTATAAAGACATAGAACAACTTCGTTCCCAGGGATTTTATGGGATTCTTCGATAGATTTAAGAAAAAGGCCACTGAGGCAGTGGACCCAAACCTGGGAACGATCGTGGACATTGCCGTCGCTGACGGAGGATTCAAGACACTGGTCGAGGCGGTGAAGGCCGCTGGATTGGTGGATACTTTGAAGGGCAGGGGACCGTACACGGTCTTTGCACCCAACGACTCAGCTTTTCAGGACCTTCCAGCAGGAACAATAGAAGCGTTACTCAAGGACAAGATTAAATTGAAGTCACTCCTGACATACCATGTTGTAGCGGGAAGAATGAACTACGACGACCTGGCTAAATTGAAGACCGTCAAGACAGTGGAAGGTAAGGAACTGGCATTAGATGCCGCTGGAGTCCTCAAGGTCGGAGGAGCTACGATCATCCAGGGCAACATAAAATGTCGTAACGGGTATATCCACGTGATCAACAAGGTCTTAGAGCCTTAAAAAATTTAAAAAGCAGGGGGAACCCTGCGAAAACATCTTTTTTATGGAGCGCCAACGTTAGTCCCAGGGATTACTGGAGCAACGAACATTCTGGCTGCAAGCTGTGTATCGACCGCCATAAGGGCGGGCATGTTGTCCCCGATCTTCTTAAGTCGCCTTGCCAATGTGCTGGTGTTATCCTCTTCCTCTACCTGCTCGGCCACATACCACTGGAGGAATTGATTGAACGCGTGGTCCTTCTCTTCGATCGCCAGATCAACGAGCTTGTGGATCTTGATCGTCACTACTTTTGCCTCGTGATCGAAGGCGTCCTTGAAGACCTCGGCTGGAGACGCCCATTCCTTCTTCGGCATCTCGATGGCAAATAATGATACACGGCCGCCGCGTAGGTTGATGAACTGGATCATTCCTTCAGCATGGGCCAGCTCTTCCTGGGTCTGCACCTTCATCCAGTTGGCCATTCCAGGAAGGTCAATGGAATGAAGGTACATTTCCATGGATTTGTACAAGTAGGCCGAATACACCTCAGCATTTATCTGATCGTTCAGAGCTTTCTCGATACTTGCTTTCATAGAAAAATCACTAACAATATTATTGGACCTGCGCGACTATAAAATATCCCTCTGCCGCCTCGGAACCGATCTAGCAGAGAGTTTTTTCTTAGATTATTGATTTTATCCTCTATATTATAGCAGATATCATTACTATCATTATTTTATTCATGTTAATCTACAATTCAACGTTTGCAGTGCTTCCCGACCCGCTTTTTTCATGATCTTCGAACATATCACATAGTTCGTTTAGGAATTGATCATAGGTTCGGCGAAATTTTAATTTGTATAGTCGGTCACGGGTCGTCTCGGTCACCTGTATCGTTGTTTTTCTCTCCAACATGGATATCACCATAATACTATTGTTAATTATAATATGTATAATTATATCTATATTACTAATTTACTGTATTATAATTATTATTACAGTTTTAATCTTATTATTTATATAACTATTATTATTGATTATAATAGTTTCAATAATTTATTGTACAAACTAGTTCATATTTGTAAGCGACGGACTCCCTAACATCAACTTGAGAGCAGTGAAAAATGGGTTTTCCCCCCTCATTTTACATCTAAAAACAGGTATTGTAAAAATGTACTATTGTTAACAGAAAAATGATGCAATTAACGCCGTTTATGGGCACGGTTCTAACCCTAGCTCTAAAAGTTGCCGAAGGTAGTTCTCCCGACGCATCGTGTAAGAATAGGAGTCCGATCCGAAAGGAACATATTCCGCTACGGCCCACCCCCTCCCGGCAAGACGAAGTTTCGTATCATCACCTAATCCCTTGAGCATCCCGATCTCCAAAAGCCCTTTCATGCTTCGGTCCTTGGTCACCTTACCAATGATAATAGGATCGTGAGTTCCTACCGAGAAAGGTCGACCTAATGAATGCAATAGATCGACGTTCTCAAGCATGACCCCCCGGACCTCTCCCGGATCTCCGATGTCTCCGGAATATGTTCCTTTGACGAGCCTGATACCAACCCCGCCCGATGCTAGGTCAAGAATGTCTTTAGGTGTTCGGTACAGGTAAGCCTGAACAGCGACCGATATTGACCCTCGATTTAAACTACCAAGCTGCTTCACCACACCCATTGTGAGGTCCAAGTACTTCCGAGCCTCCATATCGATCTCGACAGCGATCCCCTTGCCCCACGCCTGGTTAGTTATCTCGCATATCTTGTCCGAGCACCGTTCAGGATCATAAGCGGCACCCAGGGCGGTTGGTTTGATGGAAATGGACGTATGCATATCTCGATTATCCATAGCTCGGATCAGCTCCAGATAATTGGCCAGTGAACCTATTGACGCCCCTTCATCCTTAGTAAGCTCCCCAAGGGGGTCCATTATGCAGCGGATACCTTGCTCGGATCGAAGTTCGACCTGGCCCATAGCTTCCTGAAGATCGCAACATACCCATCGGGAAATATTGAGGACCATAACAAAAAGATAGGTCGGAGAATTAGTTCAATCTTGTTAAAAAATAGAGAATATGGAAAGGGTTTGAAGCGTTTGGTCTTTCTTCCCGCTTAGGCCTTTATGAGCAGGGGAAGGACTACCTTGCCCTTGACGACCAGGAAGGCGATCGCAGTTGCCATGTACAGCGCCATTAAGCTGGCGATGGTCCACAGCAGACCGACTACCATCCTGATGTCCTCACCCATGTCGAACCACAGACCCAGGCACACGAAGGCCAGGGCAGCGACTACGAGGAATATGGGCAAGATCTTGACCGGCTGAGCGAAGGCTACGATGCCGACCATCAACAGGCCAAGTCCAACGAATATGGTGTATATTTCTGCGGCGATATATGCCTCAAAGGCGCCAGTCAATACTGGGGTAGCCATTGCGGCGAATCCCAGCAGGAACACAGCGAACAGACCAAAGGCGGCCGATACCAGTATGTTCTCATTCAGGTATGCGACGATGGTGCAAAGGAAGAGGCCAGTGCCGACTAAGGCAGCCACCCCCGCAATTACACTCAAATCGTCGAATACACCAAGTCCAAACATTCCAACCAAGATAGCCATTATGCTGACCAGGAACAATCCCAGTACCTCAGCTCCAGCTAGCTTGATGTGTACATTGCTTTCTTCTGCCATTTAATCACTCCATTTTTGTGGACATAAAGAAAGGATGAGGCTATTGCTAGTCGAGGTAACTGCAATCAAAAAATTACAGAATTGGCCGCGACATTGCACGTACTCTCCCATTGTGATCCCCTCTCCCTTCGGATTGTCCTATCGGATTGCTTAACAATCCTAACATAGTATCCATCACTGATGATAATATATAGTTTACCCATTAAGGACTGTTAATAAAAATTATTAACACGTGTTAAAAGATGAGTGGCCATTCAACCGTTAAACATACCTAAATCAACGCAATTTTTATATAATCGTAATAACTTTTATCGCTTCCGGTACAATAGAATAACATTATTTTTGATATCGTAATATTTCAACCATCTGGCTAGTTTCATTTTCGAATATTATATTTAAAATAATTATATTATATCGATATAGCATTCTTATGGGCCAGTAATAACATTGGCACTCGAATCCGGGTCAATGCCTATTCCCCAGGCAACTGGGAGATCGAACAGTGTTTTTTGTTCTTTGTTCGGGATGCTACCATCTTTTGCACCTCGTTGTACTTTTGAACTTTCATTATTGGCGCATGCTCTGATGGTATGACCAGATCGTCCCATCTAAGATACCCGACATAAACTGGATTGTGCAATATCCTGCTGATCGACCATATCGTCCAGTGCCTTTCATTACGGGTGGTGATCGCTTCCCTGTTCAGGTCCCAGGCTATCATGTCCATGGTAGAACCTGCCAGATATCGTTCGTAGATGGAGCGAACAACATGGGCCTCGTTCTCCTCCTGGATGAGCCTGCCATCTTCGAGGTAATAACCGAATGGCACCCTGAAGCCCAACACGCCCTTTCCCGACTCGGCCTTCTGTCTCATCCCCATGTAGGTGCGTTCCCCTATCTGCTCGCTCTCCAGCTGGGCGATACGCTGGATGATGTCAACTACGAAACGGCCTACGGCATTGGAGGTGTCCAGAGACTCGTTCATACTGCTGAACTTCTTCCCCCATTTCTCCAGGTTCTCCATCATGATCATGAAGTTCTTTGAATTACGATGGATACGATCCATCTTCATGACCAGGATGATGTCCCATTTGTCGCGTTCCTCGATCATCCTATGATACGCTGGCCTTCGGGTGTTTCTTCCAGAATGCCCTTCATCGATGTAAAATCCGGCGATATCCCAACCTTGGGCGTCGCAATAAGCATTCAATCGTTCCTTTTGTGCCGCTAGCGAATAACCCTCTTTAGCCTGGTCCTCGGTCGATACCCGGGTATATATGGCCGCCCTAGGCATGGACCTCGCTCCTGAACAAGGTTTTAGCAGCTATCCTCTTAGGCTTGCGTTTGGATTTCATTCGTTCAACGAACAGCTCTTGAACTTCGTTGAAGAGACCGATATCAATGATCTTGAGCTGTGGTGCATTCTGTTCGATGCCGTCCCAGACCATTTTTCCAAGGTATATGTTGTTAGTGAGGATTCCATGGACGGTGGCCCTTTGCCAGGCGCCACCATTTTTGGTCTGGCATCCCTGAGCGTCCAAAGATTTACATATCTGACCCAACGAACAGATGTTCGCTGCCATTCTGAAAATTCGCTCAACGACTAGGGACTCGGTCCCATCGATGCAAAGCTCTCCTCCCAGATAGTGATATCCGTAAGGAGCTGGACAACCCAGATTACCCTTGCATTCCAATGCTTTCTGGGTCATTCCCACCTTGACCCTTTCACCTATCTGCTCGCTCTCCAGTTGTGCGATACGCTGGATGGTGTCCATTACGAACCGGCCGATGGCGGTCGTGGTATCAAAGCTCTCCTGCATGGAATTGAATTCTTTGTTCCATGATCGAAGAAAGTCCATCATCATGGTGAAATTTCGGCTATTGCGATGGATACGGTCCATCTTCAATACGACCAGCACGTCCCACAGGTCCTTGTCATGCATCATCCTCTTGTAGTTGGGACGTTCCGAGCTCTTACCACTGTACCCGTCATCGACGTATTCGTTCACCACGGTCCAGCCCCTGGCTAGACAATAAGATCGCAGACGCTTGAGCTGCGCGGCTAAACTGAAACCATCACGTGCTTGGTCTTCGGTAGAGACCCTGACATAGACCGCCGCTCTCATTTTCTCAATGTCTGACATATGACCGCAGAATCGGTGGAATATTGTTTTATTAAATATATATAATCAGACATTTGTCAGACATATTATCGATTAATAAATTATATTGATTTTATTATTATGATTGTAATGATACATACTATATTTATTAATCATTATAACACTATATTTGATCTTAATAAGATTTTAAGTTGCTATATGTTTTATTATTAATGATTATTAAGTTACTATCTATTATTTTTACATACATTATTGAATATATTTATTATTATATTATATTATTATAGCCATATTATTAATAAATGAATGTGAAATGTAAAACTTGGTACGATATTAACGCAATAAATAACGCTGAGCAATGAATAGCTCACATTCCGGGGAAAGAAATATGATGCCTTCGGACAGTAATACATCATGGAAAGGGCAGATGGAATTTCTGGTTTGACAAAACTGTTCCGAGGATCGTTAGTAGACATTCCAGACGGAAGCAGTGTGGTTTTCATAGGTTCCGAGGCAGTATGCCCCCCGTTCGCTCAGTTGATGGCATATTCCGTGAGAGATCGCAACATGTCCTTTGGTTTTGGAGCCAGGGCGATATGGGATAAATGCCGAAAGATGTCATGGGTAGAAGGTGCTGGATTCCAGATAAGTAACGAGCCTTTCGATCCATCAAAATCTAGCGTAGTTGTGGTATTGGGAGGGCTCGCCATGCCTAAGTTCGGTTGTTCTGTACAAGACGTGAATTCATTCATATCCATGATCGCAGGTCATCCAAAAACCATAGGGTTGGGATTTATGGATATCTTCCGTCGCTCGGGCTGGGATAAGGAGGTTCGTTTTGACATATCCATCAACGCGACCATGTCCGCGGAGTTGATCTGATCCAACACTAAAGTTACCTACGATCGAACATCGAACCGGAGAGCAGACCAAACGTAATCATGATCGCCAGCAGCACCGGGTGGATCAATTGAACCAATAAGGTCTGGCTTGACATATCTGATGGTTGACGATGGTCCTTTTCTTCATGAACAAGGTGATACGGCGGTTGGTGGAAGGTATGCCGCTGCATTTCCAGCCTTGGAACAGCTCCCCGCAATTGATGGTACGACCGTAATCGTTTATCCAGACATTGCCAGCTTCCATTCTTCTGGCCAAGGCCTCCCCTTTCAAGGGGTCCGATGTCCAAATGGTAGACCCCAGACCATAATCGCTATCATTGGCCAGCATGATCGCCTCCTCCTCGTCCTTGACCACCCTTATTGGGCACACCGGTCCGAACGTTTCCTCTTTGATTATCTCCAGGGAATCGTCACTGACCTTGAGCACGGTAGGCTCATAATAAAATCCGAGCCCGGGCATCTTATCTCCTCCTGTCAGGAGCTCACATCCTTGCTCGATCGCCTGGTGAACCTTGTGATAGACCCTGTCCCTAGCCTCCTCTCTGATCAGGGGACCTATCTGCTTCTCCACATCGATGTGAGATGTGACCTTGAGCAGCTCATCGATGAAAGGGTCGGCGATGTCCTCTACCACGTAAAGACGTTTGAGGCGTATGCATACCTGGCCGGCGTGTGAGAATGTCCCGCTGGCCACCCCTCTGGCAGTGGCTTTGATGTCGGCGTCTGCACAGACGATGCCGGGGTCGTTACCTGAAAGCTCCAGGACCATGGGCTTGATCCCGGCGCGACGCGTGATATCGAGACCGGTTCCCCGTCCCCCAGTGAACACCAGGGCATCGAAGGGGGCGGTCACCATGGCCTTGCCGATATCAGCCCCACCCACCAATACCTGGAAGACATCATCGGGAATACTGGTACCTTCCACCGCCTCCTTGATCTTCAGCCCTGTCATGGTGGTGTACTCGGAGGGTTTGAAGACCACGGCATTGCCGGTGAGCAAAGCCGGGATCAAACTGATCATGGTCTGCCAGAACGGATAGTTCCAGATGCCGATGTGGCTTATGACCCCGTGAGGGACCAGATTGATGGTGGCCTTTGTATCCGGCCATCCGGCAGGGTTGAGAGGAAAATCGTAATCGTCCACGGACTGGACCTCGGAGATATAATGATCGAACCCTTTGATCGCTCCGTTGAAAGTTCCGATGACGTCCCTTTGCGGAAATCCGCCTTCCAGCATCTCCGTGTGGACCATGTCCTCCTTCATGGAGGTCATGACTCCTTGAAGCTCCTTCAGCGCCTCGATGCGGTCGCCCTTGTCCCACTCAGTGTTCCATATCTTCTGAGCCTTCCTGCCTTTGTTCAGACATCGCAGGACATCATCTTCACTGGACGGCTTGAACTCCTTGATGACCTCACCGGTGCGGGGATTGATGGACCTGATGGTCATGATCAGTAGACGGTCTTCCGCTTAGATTAAATCATTGAGACCATAGATGTGTTTCAACCGCCGACCGTTGGAAAGGATGATAATAAAAATTAAAGGATCGGCCAATGGGCTTCATCCTTTCATTGAAAGTGATAATGTCAATTCCTGCGCCCACCTCTGAGCCCTTTCCAGCTCCCCCTCTTTCATCTGATATCCATCCTTCTTATCTACGACGTAGGCCATGAGCGGTGGTGATGCCAGTCCGAACCCTAACTTTTTCAGTTTAGCTTCCATCGTCTTGGTCGCATTACCGCTGATGATCAATTGGACCTGCGTATCAAAGGCGGCAGCGTATTTGCCCGAATAGGTCTTTCCGGCCAGTCCGTTGAGGAAGCTCAGAGTGGCCTTTGTCGGCTTCCATGCCATGGTGGGTGACCCGATCACCAGGCAATCATACTCCTCGACATTGATGTGTTTGACGTCCTCGATCGGAACTGAGATGATCTCCATTCCTTTTTCCTTCATAGCTCCAGCGATGGTATCGGCCACTCTGGCAGTCAATTTTGCTGGTGAGACCGAATCGTATACAACCAATATCTTCATGGGCCTTCCCTCTGGATCGATTGGGATGACAGATGATTGCGTTATTATAAAACTAGGCCCGGAAAGGGGTTCGAGCCACCATGATTACGAATGATGGGTACTTTCATCGGATCGACGTTTTGTTCTGTCAAAAATAAATAAAATGAAAGGATTTGGAAAATGGTTTTCGGTCCTGCCTATTTCTTTCGTATCAGGAGTATCGAGGCCACGACCACAACGACGATGATGCCGATGAGGATCAAGCCGAGATACGGCGCATCTAGGAAGAAGCCCGCGATGCCACCCTGGCCATCAGGACCGATGCTGCCCTGGTAGTCGGATATCTCGTTGATATTGTCCGCGGCCACGGCTGGGTCAACGGCCTCCATCCTGAATTCCTCGCTGGGCATCACTGCTACGTTCAGATCAAAAATGTCGTCCAGATCGTCAGAGTTCATCGAGAAGTAGGACATGAACCCTACATCGGGGGAATAATAGAACTCTAATGGCGTTCCTTGGGCCTCGATCTTGTAGACAGTGATCTCTCCCCAGTATTCGTCCTGAACGGTTATGACGCTGGTACACTTCAGGGTCATCTCTACGTCCTCAGAGACCTCCTCGAGCATCCCATCCTGGAACGGCCAATCACCGTCGTCCGAGTTCAATTGCTCGAAAATGATGGGGAAGTCGCTGAACCCGGTGCTTTCGATGAACTCATCGGTGAAGAGTTCATCGCTCATGTCCTGGGGAAGACCATTCACATCCAGCATCCCGGTCATGCTGCCGCTGATGGTGGCTTCGGAGTTCACGCTCCACTCGTCACGGTATTCCAACGGGAAGTCCCATATGTTCAAGGCGGGCTCGAACGAGATCTCCATTGCCAGGTTCGCTTCCATTTCGGCGCTGACATCGTAGTCATCATATGAGATGGTAGTGCTATAGTCCGTCCAGTTGGTTTCGCTGCTGGGTATGTTCTGGGCCGTGAAGGCGACCACACCGTCGAAATTGACGTTCATGGTGATCTCACTGATGGCCATGGTGTCGCGTTCAAAGGTGATGTCAACACCGACTACGAGCGCAAGGTCCACATTGGCCTCGATCTCGATGTCCATTGACTCTGTCTCCGGCTCTTGATCGTAACTATAGGTACCTGCCTTTTCCATCTCCGCGGTCACGGAGATCGAGGCATCAATTTGAAGTTTTACAGCGGCGTCCATGCTTAAAACGTAGATATCGCTGTTAGCTTCGGTGACCTCGAAAAGTATCCAGAAGCCGGAACTGCCGTCCAGTTCAAGTGTGTTGACCGTCCCTCCGGTCTCTCCCTCGAGGAGGTCCTTGACTTCCTGCAACTGAGCCCCGAAATCGGCTCCGACATCGTTTTCCATTCCATACGCCCACTTGTCCCCTTTTACCCACACTGGTGCTTCTGCAGACGTACTAATCGCCACCACGGCCGGAACGGCCAAGGAACACAGAAGAGCCAGGAGGGTTAGGGCACATATCAAGGTGCTAAGCATCTTTTTCATGATTCATCCCTTCTTGGAAATAATTAATGCTGAATTATCTGGGTCTCTATTAAAATTATTGTCCGTATGAATATCAAAATTAAAAATGAGAAAAGAGGTTTATGGGAAGGTGGTTGGGATGTTTACATCATCCCGGGCATGCCCATGCCGCCCATTCCACCCATGCCGCCCATTCCACCCATGCCGCCCGGGGGTCCCGACGGGCCCTTCTTGGAGGCGATGACATCGTCGATCCTCAGGATCATGTTAGCGACCTCTGCCGCAGACTTTACGGCCTGGGTCTTTACCCTTAAGGGCTCGATGATGTTAGACTTCAACATGTCTGCCGGCTTGCCGGCATCCAGGTCCAAGCCCATGTTCTTGGAGTTGGCGCCTTTCTTCTCATGAGCCGACTTCAGCTGGATGACCATGTCTATGGCGTCCAAGCCTGCGTTCTCGGCCAGGGCCCAGGGAATGATCTCCATGGCAGAGGCGAACGCCTCTATTGCCAACTGCTCGCGGCCACCGACGGTGGATGCGTAGTTGCCCAAGCGCAGGGACAGCTCTACTTCAGGGGCTCCGGCGCCCGGAACGATCTTACCGTCCTCCAAAGCGACCCCTACGACGCGCAGTGCGTCGTGCAGGGACCTCTCGACCTCATCAACAACGTGCTCGGTACCGCCGCGCACGATGACGCTTATGGCCTTGGGGTTCTTGCAGCCGGTGATGAATATCATATCGTTCTCGCCGACCTTCTTCTGCTCGACCATGTCTGCCAATCCAAGGTCGGTCTTGGCGATGTTGCTGATCTTCCCGACGATGGTTGCTCCAGTGGCCTTGGCGATCTTCTCCATGTCAGACTCCTTAAGCCTGCGGGCGGCGAATATTCCGGCCTTGGCCAGGTAGTGCTGAACTAGATCGTCCACTCCCTTCTGGCAGAACACTACGGTCGTGCCTACTGCGGCGATCTGGTCGACCATGCTCTTCAGGGTAGCCTCTTCCTCGTCCAGGAAGCGCTGCATCTGAGATGGTTCACGTATCTGGATCTTGGCGTCCACCTCGGTCTTCTTGACCTCCATGGGAACGCTGAGCAGGGCGATCTTGGCCTTCTTGACCTGTGTAGCCATGCGGGGGTGCACCCTCTCTTTATCGATGACGATGCCCTCGATGATCTCGGTCTCGGAGATAGATCCGCCGGTCCTCTTCTCCACCTTGATGTTGTCCACATCAACGGTGTAGTTCTTACCGCTCTTCTCGGCGACCGCCTTGACGGCCTTTACTGCGACCTCGGCCAGGAATTCTCCTTGGCCGCCTACGCTCTTGCCGGTCATTGCGGTCATTGCCACCATCTTCAACATCTCAGTGTCGGTGGGGGTAACGGACACAGCTATGGTGTCCAGTATCTTTATTGCCTCGGCAGCGGCCATCTTGTAGCCGTTTGCGATAATGGTGGGGTGGATGTTCTGCTCCACCAAGGCCTCCGCCTTCTTCAACAGCTCCCCGGCAATAATTACCGAGGAAGTTGTTCCGTCGCCGCACTCAGTGTCCTGGGTCTTGGCGATCTCCACGACCATCTTGGCTGCCGGATGCTGAACATCGATCTCCTTCAGGATCGTGACGCCATCGTTGGTGATGACGACATCCCCCATGGAGTCGACCAGCATCTTGTCCATCCCCTTGGGCCCCAAGGTCGACCGTACAGAGTCGGCGACCGCGCGGGCTGCGGCGATGTTGTTGTATTGCGCTTCCTTGTTCCTAGATCTCTCAGTACCTTCGCGAAGAACTATGATAGGCTGATTACCTTGTCCCATTCCGTAAGCCATAATGAGCCTCCTTACGGTCGGTATTTTATCGCTTCTATATAAAATTGTCGGATTCAGCGTTCCCTAAAACAGTATGCTGACACCCCTGGTAATGACCATGGAATATAAAATAATAGCTATAAATCAAAGGAAGAAACATTTTTCTCCGGGTATCTCGTAGTCCTGACCATGAACGGGGACCTGGATTCGTTCCGAGTGGACGAGGGTTATTGCAAGGCTTGCCTAGATATTCAGGGGGGACGAGAGCAAAGGGTCTACCGCTTCCCTAATGGTTACGGCGCCTCATTGATCTCCCTGCCCAAACTTGGTGGGGCACGCCTTTGGATCGTCGTCGCCCTGATGTTCAATGGGAATGAATACGAATCAGTGGAGCTGCCAGGGATAACCCACGGCATCACCCTTGACTGGGAACGATCCATGGAAGCCCTGAACATCATCAAGGACCATCCCCACTTTTGATCCGCCTTGGAAAACGGTCATATATCCATTCCTCGGTAGAACGCTCGTTCATGAGGACCCTGGGACCACAGCCGTTCGATGTATCACCGTTCCCAGAGACGAACGTCTCCAGCTCTAGCCCCTGCCACATATGCAAAGGGAGCAAGAACCTCTGCGGAAAGGACCGCTGTCCTTTGATGATCAAGTTCTACTCCCATTCCCGGACCAAGAAGCTCATAAATACCCAGGACCTGCACGGCAGCTCTCCCCCAGGGGTCTTTGTCGGTCGCTACGGTTATCCTAAGGTGGACATCGGCCCCCTGGTGCCACCGGACCTGGGTGACACCATGATCATGGACACTCCAGAGCAGTGGATGGGCAAATCGATCGAAGAGATCGTGGACTTCCGTTTCCGCCTGGTCCGGGGGAAACATTTGGTAGACGTTAAGAACTTCCAGAACGCAGGGCGCATCGTCGACTACACCAGGGAACTGGCGCTGGCCATAAATTCCGTGGACGTTGAGGCCAACTTCTCCAAGAAACCTACGGGACGCATCGTTCTTGATGACAACATCCAACCGTTCGGCCCCTCGGCCAAGCTGGAGAAGCTGCGCATATCCACCCCCAAGTACGACCACAGAGTGGAGAAGGCCTACTATGATACGGACCTGAAGGCCGCCGAGGCGGTCAAAGGATTGTACAAGGGCGAAGTGCTGATCTCCCGCATACAGAAAGCCTTCAGCGTCGGAGCTTTTGGCGTGGAGGATAACCGACGATTAGTGCCCACCCGTTGGAGCATCACTGCGGTCGACGACATCCTGGGCAAGGACATGCTGAGGACCACCAAGACCTTTCCGCTCATCAACGAGTTCCGAGTTTACGACTGGGACCAGCTGGACAATCGATGGAGCGTCATGCTCACACCGACCTCCTGGCGTTACGAGCTCATCGAGGCCTGGTATCCCAATACTGTGTGGAACCCCCTGGGGAAGCAGGTGGAGATCATCTCCTCGCATGAGTTCTTCGAAGGTAGGAAGGATTACGCGGAGATCGGCGGCTGCTACTACGCCGCGCGTCTGGCGGTCAATGAGCTCCTGCAAAGAGAGAGACGACAATCTGGAGCGATCATCTTCCGAGAGGCCCATCCTGGTTACCTTTTGCCGGTAGGGGTGTGGAACGTTAGGGAGAACGTGCGCATGGCCTTGACGCAGAGACCGAGGAAGTTCAACACCTTGGACCAGGCTATGGCGCATGTGCAGACCCGCATGGACATCCCCATACCTACCTGGACGAGTCACAGTGCGGTGCTGCAGGACCTCAAGCACCAGCGGAGGCTGGACGATTATGTCTAATCTGGATCTATTTCTGGCCATGGAGGAGGGGCGGCCGTTGCCCAGGGCTCCAAAGGTCTCGGAGGTACGTACGCGGGTGGCTTTGCCGCCATCTAGATTGCCGGGTCTGGATTATGCCCTGAACCCATATGTGGGATGCCAGCATGATTGCCTTTACTGCTATGCGCCCTATGTAACCAAACGTCCCCGTTCTGAATGGACCAACGTTCTGGCCCGGACCGATCTGCCGCTGGCATTGGCCAGGGAGATCAGGGGTAAGAAGGGGGTCATCGGTCTGGGAACGGTCACTGACCCTTATCAGGAGGTGGAGCGACATCTGCTCATCACCAGACGCTGCCTGATGGAGATCATACCACATGGCCTCAAGGTCAGCGTTCTCACCAAATCGGACCTGATACTGCGTGATCTGGAACTTTATCGCGAGCTGCCGGGAGAGGTCGGGCTTACCGTCACCTCGATCAGCGATGCCCTAAGCCGGGAGTTCGAACCCGGCGCCCCCCTGCCTCAAAAGCGCCTGGATGCCCTGAGGCAATTCTCCGATGTCGGTATCAACGCCTATGCTCTCGTCGGACCGCTGCTCCCGGTGCTGGAAGAGAAGGACGCCGCGGAACTCGTGGACGCCCTGGTCGACACCGGAATAAAATGGATCATGCTCGACCGTTTCCGACCCCGCCCCGGAATGTACCATGACATTCGTTCACGCTGCGGAGGGGAGATCGTCGGAGATCGTTTGGAGAGCGCCCACCTTGGGAAGGACTACAAAGGCCTGGAATCTTTCATCAGGAAGAGATGTTCTGAGGTCGGCCTACGATGCGTAGACGCCTTCTGATCAAGGTTCCAGTAGCTTGAACCCAGTGCGGGGGTCGGTGATCCGCTTGGAGCTCAGGCCCAACAGCTCCATCACTATCACTTCCTGTATGAGCCATGTCTTGACACCGGGGCGTACACAGCCGGTGACGCTCTTCTCCCCACGACCGCAGGAGGCGTGTAGGTGCAATGACGGCATTCCATCCTCGTCCGGGAACAGCGTGCCCACGCCGGCGATCTCCGATTCTCCGGCCAGCTCGGTCAGCACTGGCAATATATCTTCCTCCTGGCCGTCCTTGGGTCCTACCACCAAACGGCTTCCGCGATCGGCGCCACCTACCACCAGGACCGCCGCTCTTTGTATCTTACTTTCGAATGCGGCCCTCTCGACGCACTCGTGCAGTACGTCCCCGTCCTCCAGTCGTAGTACCAGCGCTCGGCCGATCCGTCCCTCGGAATACCTCATTCCTTCCCCTCCGTGGCCTTCTTTAGGCAACGGAAGGCGATGGAATTGCTGCGGTTCATGTTCATGAAGGAACCGATCAGCATCGCTTCCAGGATCGCATCCTCGCTAACGCCGATCTTGATGGCCTGAGGTATGTGCACTCCCAAGCAGTTCTCGCTGCCTAGTGCTGCACCGGCGGCTATGGCCGCCAGTTCGGCCGTGTGCCGGTCCATATACTTTGGTTTGAAGAACAGGTTACTGGAAATTTCAGAGTAGGGCAGGAAAATGTCCGGGCGACTGGACATGACCTCGGAGACCAGGGGGATGAAACCGTACTCCTCCCGGACCTTACGCAGCACCCACTCCAACCTTTTCTTCTGATCATCCTCATTAACTGTCATACGAGCCCATAATGGCCTGACAATCTAAATCAATTTTTCAGTATCATGAGAAGAAAAGCAAGAGGATGATCATGATGATCAGTAGAGCTACCCACACAAGTAGGGCGTATGAGACCGATTTCTTGGCCAGAGCCGCATGCCACCAGTGTGATGGCTTGACCCCCTGTGCCACGAAAACGGCCACTCCGGCCAGGTTGACGCAGATGAAGTTGGTCATGAAAAGCAACAGGGTCTCGTATGCCAGATTGAACTGTCCGGAACCCAGAAGCATGCCCATGACCACAAGGGGAGGGAGCAGGGCCACCGCCACCATCACCCCGACCAGAGCGGTGGAGGTACCGATGGTGAAGAAGAGCGCCCCGGCGGCTCCCGATGCCAGTGCGAGCACCACATCGCTAAGGTCGATGTTGGTGCGGTAAGCTATCTCCGGTACGGTGGGGTCCACCGTGAAGATCATCCCGATGATCACCGATAAGGAGAGGGCCAAGAATATGCCTGCCAACAAGGTCTTGGCAGACTTGGCTATCATCTTATTGTCCCCCAAAGATGTGGCCAGCGACATGGCCACGTTCGGACCTAGCAGAGGGGCGATGACCATGGCACCTATGACCACTGCCACATTATCCTTCAGCAGCCCTATGGCCGCCACCAGGACCGAGAGTATCACGGTTATCAGGTATACCAGGTTAAGGTCGCTGGAGTCCTCGACGTCTTCCTGCAGTTCCTCCCGGCTGATGCGCTTTATCCAACGGTTCTTCTCACCGTTCTTAGGCTCCTCCACGACCTCCAGGACCGGTTCTTCCTTCGGGGGCTCCTCCACCCGGGGGAGAGTGGCCTCCACTGGGAGGATCAACAGACGAAATATGACCAGTGAATCGAAAGCTTTTCCGAGGGCGTCCACCAAAGCCTCGCTGTTCTCAGCTTTGACCAATAGGTGGACCTCCAGGCGCTCCTTGGACGTCGCACCGCACCACATTTCCACCACGTCGATGTCCTTGACGGCGTCCCTTACGCTCTCCTCGTTCCCCGATTCCAGGATCACCTCTACGATGCGTAAGGCCATTGGATCGATCGCCCATTCATTTCGAAAGGGAAATACTTTTCATCACGAGATCGGCAAAAAGAAAATAAGGCAGGGTGGCATAGGGCATTCTGGAGAGTTAACGACATGGCCTACTGTCCCACGTGCGGCGCGTTGAACGAAGAACAGGCGACATTCTGTCTAAAGTGCGGCAACTCGCTATCATCGCCGCCGGCGCCCTCGTACACTGGTTACGCTCAGACCCAGTTCGACCGTTCCTTCAAAGGTGCCGGTCCGTTGCTGAAGGCTTTCCTGAGTTTCATATTGGTTCTGTTGATCGTCGAGGTGGTGAACGCGCTGTCGGGGGAATCGTCCTTCGCCAACCGGTTCGGCAATTTCCTCAACGACAACCTGTTGTTGATCTTCCTCATCTTGCTGTTGGCCGCCTATTCCGGTTATTCCTCGAGGCGATACGCCAAGGAGTACTCCGTGCTGTCGCCGCTCATCGCCGCCATCATAATCACCTTCGTCCTGTGGATTTTGGCGAACATCATGGACATGCTAGGCCGTTCCAATAACGTGAACGAACTGGAGACCATAGCCACGCTGCTTTTCTCCATCCTATACATCATATTTTTGCTGGTTCTGCTGATCGGCTATATAGGCGTGATAATGAGAGCAGATCGCCCCCAGCCACCCCAGGCGATACCTCCGACCGCTTCGGGACCTATCTACAACAATGGGGCCCAGCCCGATCAACCGTATTATCCGGCAAAAAGATTGGGACGGTCCAGTAGGGACAAGGTTTTCGCCGGTGTGTGCGGCGGCATGGCCGAGTACTTGAACTTGGACCCTTTCCTGATGAGGGTGTTGTGGGTCGTGGGAATACTGGTCTCCGCAGGCACGTTCCTGGTGGCCTACCTGGTCCTGGCCATAGTTCTGCCCAAGAACCCCTAACCTGACCAGGAGATGATGGAAGCCCGGTGGTTCTGAGGGAAATCGCCTTTGATCATACGCAGGTCCACCCCTTTCGGCAGGTAACCGACCCTCAATAACCGGGGGAGGAACAGACTGTCGCTCCTCAACAGGGTGAAGATGGAAATCGCGCCCCCCCTCATCATCTCGTTCTCGCTGTATCGGACCAATTTCATTGCCGATTCCATTCGTTCCTCGGAATCGCAAAGCAGCGATCTCAGATAGGATTTACCCGATCCAAGAATGGGGTCCTGGAGAAGCAGCGCTGCCACCCCTTCGAGGCCGAAGGACCGCCCTAGATCGCTCTTCACTGCCATTACGAACTCCGATGATGGATCGTAACCAGGAGAGACCGCGTTCCCCAGGCGTCCGATCTCCTTTTCTTTATGAGCGCGGGGGCGCGATCCAAAAATGAACCGATCCTTCCTCAATACCTTCTCCAGATAGAGCGTTTCCCCGTCATTGTGGTAGCCAGCTTTCTCATAGAAGGCCACATTTTTCGGCGAGTCCTTTATCGTCTCCAGACCGATGCATTGGCAACCACGTCCCCTCAGATGATCTTCCAGGGCGCTGAGGATGACCTTTCCAAGGCCCTGCCCCTGACATTCTGGCAATACTTCGATCGGCCCTATCCATCCGGATGTACCGCATTTGAGGGCGAAACCCGCCGCCAGCATCTTATCCCCGTCAAAAATGCATAAGCATCCTCCGGGTTCGACCTCCAGGCGTGATGAGTACCAATTGGACCGCCTGACCGGATATTCGATGTCCAGACCGGTGGATCGCTTCAGTTGCTCGGTCCAGGTCTTGACCATGAGGATCTGCGATCGTGGTATGTCCTCCATCCTCAATGGCCTGACATCCATCGATTCACCTCTCGCGCCGGCAACGCAGGCTGATCAGAGCAGCGGTGGCGCCAGCGGCGATGCCGTTGTCGATGTTGACCACCACCAGTCCGGGAGAGCAGGTCTGCAGCATGCCCATGAGCGCCGCCTCCCCTTTTCCCCCATAACCGTAGCCTACGGAAGTAGGCACACCTATGATAGGAACATCGGCGAGACCGGAGACGACCGTGGGAAGGGCCCCTTCCATACCGGCGATGACCACCAATGCGTCCACGCCCTGGTCCAGCATCTTGGCCAACGGTTCGAGGAAACGATGCAGGGCCGCCACACCGATGTCGTATTCAGTGAGCACCTGGCAACCCATGATCTCGGCCATGGCCTTGGCCTCCTCGGCCACCGCGATGTCCGAACTTCCGGCGGTCAATATGCCGATCATTCCGACCTTGGGCCGGTCTGGCCTTTTATCGACCACTATCATTCGAGAGCCTTCGATGAAACGGAGGTGGGCCGGGTCCACCACACCACGCAACGCCTCGAGCTGTTCGGTCGATGCCCGGGAGATCAGCACTGCGTCGCGGTCCTTAAGCACCGCCTGGACGATGTCCGCCACCATTGTAGGGGACTTGTTCTCCCCCCAAATGACCTCGGGGATGCCTCGTCGCGCCTCGCGAGCATGATCAAAAAGCGTGTGCTCGCCCACCCGTTCCAGAAAGTCCATACGCAGAAGCTGTTCCGCTCTTTGTAGATCGATCTTACCCAGGCGATATCTTTCCAAGATGTCCCGGACGTTCATCGTGTCTCCGAGGGCGGGAGGTATATTTTACCATTATGCGGGGCCTTCGAAGGATAATTTTATGTGTATGCACATTATTCACGGCGTTAATAAGATAATTTAGGTGAAAAAATGAAGGTATCAATACCAGTTATGAACCGCGATGGAATGTCGGCCACGGTCGGAGCCCACTTTGGAAAGGTACCGGCGTACGCCATAATCGATACCGAGACCCAGGAATTAACGTTCATCGATAACACCAGCGAGCACATGGGCGGTATAGGCCTGCCCCCGGAACTTTTGTCTAAGGTGGGTGTGCAGGTCATGCTCTGCTCCGGACTTGGTCCAAAGGCCGTGGACATGCTCGGCTCGTTCAATATCCAGGTATATGTAGGTGCCGAGGGAACGGTGCAGGAGACCATGGACGCTTGGCGAGAGGGGAAGATGTCAGCGGCCAACCATGCGAACGCCTGTTCCGAGCATCAGCATTAAGGGGGCCGCTCATGATCCTGACCGTCGCAAGTGGAAAAGGTGGCACCGGGAAGACCTCGGTAGCATGCGCCTTAGCACTATCACTTGACCGCCCGCTCACCTTTCTGGACTGCGATGTGGAGGGGGCTAACGCCCACCTTTTCCTTCACCCCGAGTTCCTTTCGCAAGCGGAGGTCAAAGTGCCCTACCCGGTCATAGACGCCGCCAAGTGCGATGCCTGTGGTAAGTGCGTTGAGAACTGCCAGTTCGGAGCTATGATACGTTTGGGAAAGAAGGTCAGGCTCATGTCAGGTCTCTGCCATGGCTGCGGGACATGTCGTCTGGTCTGCCCCCTCGACGCGATCACCATGTCCGGTCGGTCAGTGGGGACGGTACGCTACGGAACGGCCGGGCTCATGAAGTTCGCCTGCGGTGAACTGTTGACCGGTGAGGCCTTGTCGGTTCCCATCATCCGAAAGATCAAGGAAGAGAAGGATGACCTGGTCATCATCGACTGCCCTCCTGGCACCAGCTGTCCGGCGGTTGAGTCCATAGACGGAGCGAGCTTTGCCCTGTTGGTGACCGAGCCAACCCCTTTCGGGGAGCACGATCTGCGGGGCATGATCACCGTCTGCCGAAGACTGGAAGTGCCCTGTGGTGTGCTCATCAACCGCTCCAGCGGAGATGATGCTATCATCGAGCGCCTGTGTGAGATAACGAACGTTCCTATTCTGATGAGGATCCCCTTCGATAGACGGGTAGCGGAGTGCTACGCCCACGGCGGGACCCTGTTGGAAGCAATGCCGGGGATGGAAAGCAAGATGCTCGATCTCTTTCTGGAGATCAGGGGGTTGCAACGATGATCAAGATCGCCGTGATGAGCGGGAAGGGAGGGACTGGAAAGACCACCGCGGTGGCTTCCATGGCCTGGTACTCCCAGGGACTGGTATTGGCCGACTGTGACGTGGACGCGTCCAACCTGGCGTTGACCATGTCCAGCAGACTGCGCACCAAGAACGATTATGTAGGTGCTTTGAAGGCCAAGATAGACCACGAGCTGTGCATAGAATGCGGAAAATGCGAGGAGGTGTGCATATTCGGGGCCATCTCGGATTTCCAGATCAAAGAGATCCACTGCGAGGGATGCGGTGCCTGTCAGGTGGTATGTCCGGAAGGTGCGGTTAAGCTGGTCCGGCAGAAATCCGGCGAGATATTCGTCATGGACACTGACCGCGGGCCCATGGTCTATGCCGAACTACAGCCGGGAGAGTCCAACAGCGGCAAGCTGGTCACCGAGGTCAGGCACCTGGCGGAGGACATCGCTGAGTCGGACGGGATAGACACCGTGCTCATCGACGGGCCGCCGGGAACAGGTTGCCCGGCCATCGCCAGCATCACCGGGGTGGACTTGATATTGGCCATAACCGAACCCAGTCAATCGGGTGAGCATGATCTGATGCGCCTGATCGATCTTGCCAAACATTTCAACATCCCGGTGTGCGTGGCGGTCAACAAATGGGACCTGCACCCCGGAATGACCGAGTGCATTGAGGAGAGCTGTCGCCGCAACGGCGTGATGGTGGTGGGACGTGTTTCCTACGACCCTTCAGTACTGAAGGCGATCAAGGCCATGAAGCCGTTGCCGTCTCTCTTCCCGAACTCACTGGCCTCGTTAGAGTTCCATAAAATTTGGCAGGAAGTGAGCAAGCATGCCGTGGACCGTGGTGGTAGCGGCATACTGATGAAATTGGAATAAAAATAGGATCGAAGAGGGGGGTCAGAGACCCCTCTTCTTTGTAAAATCTTTTAGGACCTCGCCCACCATACCGGAAATTCCAGTGACCGCTTCCAGTTTGGTCTCGGCCAGCATGGCAGAGGCGTGCGGACCTATCCTTCCTGTGATGACCACATCGACACCTTTGTCGACCAGCATCTGCATGGCCTTGGTCCCGGCACCGCTGGACGCTTCGGCCGCAGTGTTCTGCAGGGACTCGATGTTCCCAGTGGCGGTGTCCAATATCACGAAGTATGGGCAGCGTCCCAGCCTGTCGTCCATCATGGATTCCGGACCCTGGCCGGCGGAGGTGACCGCGACCTTCATTGGGGATCAGGCTCCAGCTCTTGCATCCTACCCTTCAGGACCTTGAGCCTTCTCTCCAATAGTTCCGCCTCCATCTCCATGCTCCTCCGTACATCGGCCAGGGCCGGTTCTACATAAGCGTAGGTGGGAGCGACCGGCATTCCAGCGCCCCATCCCATGCCTCTGCCGCCCATGCGGCCGCCCGCTCTACAGGGACCTCTGCCCCTACCCATTTGCCCAGACCCATAAGGGCCGGTTCCATCTAAATATGGCATGATCAAATCTCCTTTGGCCGGTCTATCACCGACCATCATTATGTGCATAGACACGATATTATAAGTAATTTAGGTTAACCTAATCAATTGTTTCGATATCACTGTTCCCGGTGTCCTGACGGACCAGGAGTGGACGGCCCTCCACCAGCATGGCCGACAATTTGCGCCGCCCGCTGTCTACGCACCTCCATACCGTTCCCCGGGAAACTCCCATGGAAAGAGCTGCCTCCTCCTGGCTTTGCCCGAGATAATCCACCAAACGCAAGGCTTCGACCTCATCGTGCCCGATCAAAATTGGCACCCTGGCCTCACCCTCTTTGGGAAAGAAGCTATCGAAATCGATGATGCTCAATATGTTACGGGGTTTCATTGGTCGACCAGGTCCGCCCCCTCTCCGGCAGCATTGATTTCTTGGCATATGAACGTAAACGATGTTCGATTAAAAATAAATAATGTTGCGTGGCTTGTACCGTTGAACTACATGACCGATGCCAATGAAAAATATCAGAGATTGGTCGATCTCATACGGGGAATGGGCAAGGTCGCCGTTGCCTTCTCCGGGGGCGTTGACAGCACCCTGTTACTAAAGGCCGCCCTGGATTCCGGAGCGGATGTGACCACTTTCATGGCCATTGGGGACACGTTCTCTCTCAAGGTACAGAATAACGCATTGGAACTCGCGGAGAAGATGGGGGTCGAAGTGGTCCTGATCAAGACCGATCTTGTGAACGACGAATGTTTCAAACGTAACTGGGATGACCGTTGCTATATCTGCAAGAGCACCATCTTTCGAATGATCAAGAAGGCGAGCCAGGACGAAGAGATCACCCACATACTCGATGGGAGCCAGATGGATGATCTTAAAGAGGTGCGTCCTGGACGGGCGGCACTAATGGAGCTGAACGTCCGATCACCGCTGGTCGAAGTGAAATTGAACAAGGAGGATGTGCGTTCTCTCCTGAAACAGATGGAACTTCCCAATTGGAACGCCACGAGCAATACCTGTCTGGCCACCCGCATTCCTTACGATGTGCGTATCACCGAGGAGCAGTTAAAAAGGGTGAACAAGGCCGAAGCCTTGCTTGCCCCCTTTGATTTCAAACAGCTTCGCGTCCGGGACCACGGTTACTGGGCTCGCATCGAGGTGGCCCCGGAAGAGATACCTAGACTGTTCTCTGAAAGGGGAAAGGTGGTGGAGCTGTTACGCCCCTTGGGCTATCGACGGTTATCCATGGACATGGAAGGTTACGATCACTGAGAGGAGGCGGTGAACTGCACCTCGCTCACCAGCGCCGTCGGCGTTAGCGTAGGCGTCCCCACCTCCCACCATTTGATCCATTTCCGCTCTTTGCTCAGACCTTTCACCCTCTGAAGCATTTTGAGCACGTTGTCGCTGATGCGCAGCTCCTTCAAGGACGACACTACCTGACCGTCCTCGATCAGGAACATGGCGTCCCTGGGAATGGCGGAAAAATCCCCGGTGGCGTAGTTTTGATACCTCAGATACCAATCATTGGTGACGTATATCCCCCGATCGATCTGCGATATCAACTTCTCCGCGGAGACGTTGCCTGGACCTACCTGCAGGCAGAACGGCGCCGGAGCGATGAGACCGGCGTTAGCGGTGCTCTGGGTGCCGAACTTTTCCGCCGTGGCGCTGTTATGCAGGAAGGTCTTGAGCACCCCTTTTTCCAGTATGGCCTTTCGGCGGGTCGGTAACCCTTCGGCGTCGAACGGCGAAGCCCCATACGCATGCGGATCGGTGGCGTCCTCGATAAGTTCCATATTCTCGCTGGCCACCTGCATACCGATCTTACCGGTGAGAAAGGACATGCCAGCGTCCACATAGAAGGCGGAGGCGAATCGTCCTACCTGGCTGATGATGTCGGCAAAGACCATCGGTCCCAGGACCGCGTCCATTTTTCCAGGGGAGCCCTTCACCGGGTCCTTGGCCGCCTTGGCCAGCTCCCCCGCCTCCCGCCCCGCCTCGGCCGGGCCGAACCCGGCCTCGTCGGCTGATACTGACAATGAGTGGCCTGAAGCCAGACCATCCCCGAAAGCACGTATGGAGAGCTCCAAAGACGGCCGATACGCCAGACCACGAACATCGCCGCTGGTTGCCAGATGAGCGATGCTGTTCCTAGCGACCAGAGAACCGGCGGTGCGTAGGGCACCGGCCTTCCTCGCCGCGGCGATGGCCTCCTGGGCCCAGTGGACCGCCTGATCGGGACCGTTCGGCACCGTGGCCTTCTTCAACAGCTCAGGGTCATAATCGAACGGACCATGAGGCAGGGGTGCGTACAGGCTGGACTCAGGAGTGTTGGACGCCATTGCCACTGCTTCACGGCAGGCCTTCTCCAAACCTCGAACGCCGAGGTCCAATACATTGATGCCAGCCTTCCTCCGACCCATGCAAACGAAGATGTTGGCCGACACCTCGTCCAGAGAATTGACCACGGTCACCTGGTCATTGGAGAAGCGCACCATGCTCTCTTCATTGTTCGTCACGGAGACCACCACGTCGTTGGCTCCCAGCCGGCGGCAGATGCTCAGAGCGCTCTCGCAGACCTCCTGCGGTTTCACGACGATCCCTCCATGGTTATTCCTCGCAGACGGAGGTGCGGTCCACCGGTACCCACCGGTATCCCCTGCATGGGGTCGCCCTTGCCGCAATAGGCCGAGGAGAACTCCAGTTCATCGCCTACGGCGTCCACTGCCTTCCAGAGACCTGGCGTGGTTATTTCCAGAACAGGATTGCGGACCAGTGAGGTCAGTTCACCGTCCTTTATGCTGTAGGCTTCCAACCCCACGTACTTCTGGTTGTATCTGCGGTCGTCGATGTTCCATTCCATGAAGTTCTTGAGATAGATACCGGAGCGAACGTCCTCGAGCATTTCCTCCAGCGAATGGTCGCCCGGTTCCACGAAGGTGTTGGCCATGCGAACGATGGGCTCCCTATCGTAGGCCACTGATCGAGAGGAACCGTTGCTGGTCACCCCGAACTCGGCGGCCGTCTCCCGGTCGTGCAGAAACTCGTTGATGACGCCCCCTTTGATCAGATAGCGTCGCCTGGCCTTGACACCTTCCTCGTCGTAAAGATAGTATCCGAAGGAGTGGGGGATGGTAGGATCGTCCACGACGTTCACCAGGTCACTTCCCACCTTCAATCCCAGAGAGTCCTTCGAAAGATAGGTCTCCCCGGCCTGGGCCGCCTCTCTTCCGAGTATGCGGTCCCCCTCACCAGGGTGGCCGCTGGACTCGTGGCTCACCAGTCCTACGACCTCGGGACCGAGGATGACATCCATCTTGCCCCCCTTGAGGGGCTTGGCATCCCGCAGTATCTTTGACAGGGTCTTGGTCTCACGTCCGAAGACCGATGGCAGGTCCCACCGCTCCACTCCCTCCCATCCGGCAGACTCGCCGCGGGAGATGATGCGCTGCATCGTCCCCTTTTCAGAGTGCAGCGCCGTCAAAAAGACATGCATGGAAACGCGGGGCACGACGCTGTGCACTCGACCTCCGTCAGAATTGAGGATGGTCCGCTCCGTGGTCAACGCGTCCAGGCTGATGTATCGACCAGGTAGCTTAATGCCTGAGCGCTCGGCGGCCTCCAGTGCCGAGGAATCGGCATCCTTGAGAAGCTCCAATCTCGACTCCCAGGGAACGTTCTCAAAAGAAACGCGTGGTTTGAGCATATGGTCCGCCACGACCATTTCAGCCGGGGACATGATTATCGGGGTCCTTCTGGCGGAAGCGGCGGCAAAGGCGCCCTTCACAACCTTACTGACCAGGGAGTCGAGGGACCTCTTTCCCAGGACATTTGTCGCCCCGAAGCTCAAAGCCCCGTTCACCAGTACTCGGACCGATATGCCGCGCTGCGTATCCACCGACGTGGCCTCGGGCGTTCCGCTCTTCATCAGGATCGATTCATTACGATCGGATTGATATCTAGCCTCAGCATAGGATGCGCCATGAGACCTGGCCCGTTGCACCGCCCTCTCCAGAAGGTCTTCCATCAGATCACTCGAGCAGGTAATCGCTCAGGACTTAGATATAACCGCCCGGGTCAAAATAAATAATAAGGTGGTTCGACCTAGTTTCTACCATGCGGATCTCGGTTACAATCCTGCAGTACGACCACGGGATCGTCAGACAAGTACTGGATGTAGTAGGTGAACTGGTACGTACGCACCGAGCGCCACAACATATCCCCGAACTCCAGGAAGCCGTGGCCTTTCTGGAGCAGTTCCTGGACCGTTTCCATCATGCCAAGGAAGAGCTCTTCCTCTTCCCGGCGGCGGCCCGTGAGTGCCCCAAGATCGCCGAGACCTTGGAACATCTTAAGAAGGATCATGCCGAGGCACGTGAAATGATCAAGACCACCCTGAAAGTGATCAAGGCCGATGACGTCGAAACCATGGAGGAGGAGATACGAAAGCTGGTCGACCTCATGACCGTGCACATAGCCGAGGAGGAGAACCAGGTCTTTCCGATAATCGAGAACGAACTGCAGCTGGAGACGGACGCCAACATACACGCGCAATACGAGAAGTTCACGGACAAGGAGTTCGGCAAAGGCTATTATCAAGCGGCAGAGGAATTCGCCAGCGATATCCAAGAACGCTTGCTCGGTCCGGGGCACTTCAAAGGAATTGCCTGATGGCAAAGAAAAGAAGTGGCGCCAAGGAGGAGATTTGAACTCCCGAGACGTGAAGTCAGTAGCTGTCCCTTCGACCTGAAGGTCGATTCGAGGCTACCGCCTTACCGGACTAGGCTACCTTGGCCCAAGGGCGGAATGGAGTTTAATATTTTAAGGCTTGGCAATCAGATAAATAAATTCAGAGGAATGACCTGTCAAGGATGAACAGCGATGGAAGTGAAAGTTGCCTTTAACAAGAGGACCGAGGTCCTGTCGATCGGTGATGAGGAGACGGTCGCGGGTCTGCTCAGGGCCATGGACCTTTTTCCGGATTCACATATAGTCGTTCGCGGTAAGAGCCCCATACCTCTGACGGAGAGGATCAGGGAGGGTGACGAACTTCGTATCGTCAAGGTGGCATCGGGCGGATGACGTCTGTTTTTATATCCAGTATGATGTATAGATGATAGATGTGGAAGAGGGCTCTCAACCTATCATTGCTCATCGTTTCTGCGATAGCACTGTGGATAGCCGATCTTTATTATCCAGAACCCAACCTCAATAAAGGATTCCAGACATTGGTGGCTCTGGCGATCATCTACCTGGTTTTCTCGATATTGCTGACCAGCTTCGTATCTGGTAGGCTAAGCGACAAGAAGACCCGATACTCAGTGCGCAAGGTCTTCTCCATTCTCAGCCTGATATTCTCCATCGGTGCGATCATCACCGTTTGGGTCACCGACCCACAGACGTTGGTCGTCTCCTATGGATTGTTCGCAGCGGGACTTGCCATAGCCCTGCAGGACGTCTTCAAGAACTTGGCCGGGGGGTTCATCATCTTTATAGAATCTCCCTACAGGGTCGGGGACCGGGTCATGATGAAGGATGTGGTCGGCGATGTCATTGACATCGGCATCATGTACACCACGCTCCTGGAGCTGAGGGAGTGGGTCGACGGGGACCAGGCCACGGGAAGATTGGTGATCCTTCCCAATGGACATCTGTTATCCGGATCCATCTTCAATTACACCAAGGACAACAACTTCCTTTGGGACGAACTGGTCATCCCTATCTCCTATGACAACGATTGGAAGGCCGCCTCGGAACTGACGGTGGAGATCGTCAAGAGAGAGACCGCGACCGTAACGGCAAAGGCCGAGGCGGAGATCGCGATCATGATGGGGAAATATTATCTGACCAAGCGGGAGGTGGAATCGAAGGTGAACATAGTGCTTACGAGCAACTATATTGAATTCCACGTTCGATACATTTGCGAGACCAGGGGACGACGGGGAACTCGCAACACCTTATCACGCATACTCTTAGAGGAATATGAGAAGAACGGTGTCGCGGTCGGTTCGTCGACATTGGAGATCACCAAGTTCCCCGATTTGGATAAGTGATATCCTATCGTGGTCGTTATGACCTGAACGGATTTTCTCATCACAAAGTTTATAAGTTAAAGAAAAATTATGACATCGTCAATCAAGGCCTGGAAAAATTAGCTGGGCTTTCCTATATCATGATCACTATCATCCATAGATCATCTGACCGTGAGTGATGGTCATATGAAATGGTCAACGCGTGCCTGACCCAGAAGGGGTCAGGGGCGAGATATGAAACAGGTATTCGGGAGTTTATCTTCTTTTCCAGTCCAGAAGAGGTGAAACTATGAATATTGACCCAAGCACCACCAAGTATCTGGTCAAGGCCAAGCTGAACGCTGACGGCATTGTAGAAAAACCAGACGTGGTAGGAGCTATATTCGGACAGACCGAGGGTCTGTTGGGGGACGAGCTCGACCTGAGAGACCTGCAGAAAAGTGGCAGGATCGGCAGGATCGAGGTTGACGTTCACTCCAGACAAGGTAAGTCCGAAGGACAGATACTGATACCATCAAGCTTAGATCAAGTCGAGACCGTTATCTTAGCCTCGGCACTGGAGACCATCGACAGGGTGGGTCCGTGCAAGGCCAAGATCATCGTGGAGTCCATCGAGGACGTACGTGTCGTTAAACGTGAGAGGATCATCGAGAGGGCCAGGGAACTGCTGACCGAGCTGATCAAGCAGTCCAAGACCAGCGGGATCGATCTCACCGAAAGCGTGCGCCAGTCCGTTCAGGTGGAGGAGATAATCTACTTCGGCAAAGATAGGCTGCCGGCCGGACCGAACGTCCAGGAATCCGACGCCATCATCGTCGTTGAAGGTCGCTCCGACGTACTGAACCTGTTGAAATCTGGAATCAAGAACGCCATTGCGGTCGAGGGGACGAACGTTCCAAAGACCATCATGGACCTGAGCAAGGAAAGGGTCATCACCGCTTTCGTCGACGGCGACAGAGGCGGAGAGCTGATCCTGCGCGAGCTGTTCCAGGTGGCCGAGGTCGACTTCGTGGCACGGGCGCCCCGCGCTCATGAGGTAGAGGAACTGACCCAGAAACAGATCATGAAATGCCTGCGGAACAAGATCCCAGGAGACCAGTTCATTGAGATGTTCGGTCTGGAATCGGATTCCGGCAACGGTAACGGCAAGGACAAGACCCGAGGCGACAAGGTCGAACGTCTGGAACGCTTCGAGCAGGCCGAGAAGGCCGACCGGGAGAAGACCCCCGACAAGGATGATCGGGAAGAACCCGCCCCTCAGCCACGCGCTGACAAGGAGCAGAAATTCGACCGTGAGGAGAGGGAGCCCCGTGCAGGAAGGCATGACAGAAAGGAACGTCCCGAAAAGGAGCCTCGCTCGGAGAAGCCGGTCAAGACCGATCGCCGCGATCGCGAGGAACCCAAGGCGGAACATGCTGAGCCCCGACCCGAGAGGCACGAGCGCTTCGAGCGCCAGGAGAAGTCCTTCGGAGAGGAGAAGGAGTTGGAGGAGCGTAAGCCTAGCTCCCGCAAGCAGCTCTCCGCCGCACAGGAGAAGTATAAGGGAATGATCAACGAACTGTCATCCTCGTCCAAAGCGCGCATCATCGACGCCAAGGGCGGTGTCCTGAAAGAGGTGGCAGTGAAGGAGCTGGTCAACACCTTGAAGGAGGAGAAGGACCCGGTATCCGCGGTGGTCTTCGACGGGATCATCACCCAGAGGATATTGGACCTGGCCTCCGACCTGAAGATCGTCACCATAGTCGGCACCAAGATGGGCAACATCACCAAACAGCCGGCCGGTATCGATATCTGGTCCAAGGACGACCTGAACTGATATGAGCGACGAAGCCAAGGCGGACTGGTGCGGTGTCGATGACACCACCCAGGTGGCCATCCCCTCCGACCCCCTGAAAAGGGTGATCGGTCAGGACGAGGCCGTGACCTTGGCCCGCATCGCTGCAAAGCAGCGCCGGCACCTGTTGCTGGTCGGACCTCCCGGAACCGGGAAGTCCATGATCGCTCAGGCGCTAGCTCTGCACCTTTCCCGCCCCACCCAGGAGATAAGGGTGGTGCACAACCCGGAGAATCCGGAACGGCCGTTGGTGGAAGTTAAGAACAAGGATGAGGTCGGCAAGGAATCTCAATCCCGGGAGTTCGCCGAGGGTGAGCTCATCGAACCGATCAACGCCCCCATCAACGTCGCCGAGCGCTTAGGATATCGCTGCCGCAATTGCGGAGCTTACTCTTCTCCAAAAGAACGCACCTGCATCAAGTGTCAAAAGATCAAATCCGCTGAGGCGACCGTCAACAACAATCCCTTCGGGGACCTGGTCACCGGCCTGTTCGAACAGATGAACGTTCCCGGTCTGGCCAGCGCGGCCGGCAAGGAACGTGTCACCACCACCCGCACACGCTTCGGCAAGGAGGAGGTGGTGGTATTCGAAAAATGCGGGGAGATGATCAGGGTCCTGGACCAGGAGGCCTTGGAAAAGCGCCGCGATTGGGAACGCCAATCTCCGCGCAAGGTGCTGGTCCGCCTGGACCGCAACCCGTTCGTCCTAGCCACGGGCAGTTCCGAGACGGAACTGCTGGGTGACGTACGCCACGACCCCTACGGAGGGCACGCCCAGCTGGGTACCCAGCCCTATGACCGTGTCGTGCCAGGGGCCATACATGAGGCCCATGAGGGAGTGCTCTTCCTGGATGAACTACCGCACCTCGGCCATCTGCAGAGGTTCATACTTACCGCCATGCAGGAGCGTCGTTTCCCCATTTCCGGCCGCAACCCTC